>NZ_WKZK01000015.1:0-76257 GCF_009680135.1 Eubacterium sp. BIOML-A2 | reverse complement strand
TTCAGCGTACCCGCCTAGCCGGCAGCGGCTGTTCTAGAAACACTTAGCAGCACGGGTGCATATCGCAACGGCATATACAGCCCCAGCGCCTCCCCGGCCTCCCTGTCATGAAGCGTCCCCGTCCGTCGACTAGGCTAAAGCTAGCCGACTAAATCCCGATTTGTTAAAAAAAAATGAACTGGCTGACATGAAGTCTGTTTTATGATATACTAGAAAGGATTGGGAAAGGGGGATTTTCCAAATTGAGAGGAGAACTGCAGATGCACGATGCTATCAAAAATTATGAAGATGTAGATAGCTGGAAAACGGTTATTTTTTTATATAATGCTGCGCTGAAAGAAGTTGGGACAAAGCTGGAGATTCTGAACGATGAATTTCAGCATGTACATCAGTATAATCCGATTGAACATATTAAGACACGTATTAAAACTCCGGAAAGTATCGTAAAGAAGCTGAAACGGTACGGGCATGAGACATCAATTGAGAATATGGTTAAGTATATTAATGATATTGCGGGTGTCCGTCTGATTTGTTCTTTTACATCTGATATTTACCGTCTGGCCGAGATGATCGGGAATCAAAGCGATCTGAAGGTTCTTTCTATTAAAGATTATATAAAGAACCCGAAGGAAAGCGGCTATAAGAGCTATCATATGCTGGTTTCAGTGCCCATTTTCTTATCCGACAGTGTCGTGGATACCAAAGTTGAGATACAGATCCGGACAATTGCCATGGATTTCTGGGCAAGTCTGGAGCATAAGATTTATTATAAGTTCGAAGGGAATGCGCCGGACTATATTAGCCGGGATCTCCGGGAATGTGCACAGATGGTTGCTGAACTTGATGATAAGATGCTCTCTCTGAATGAGGCTATTCAGGCATGCCTTGTAGAAGAAAGCAGTGAGCATGAGAAAGAGCGGCTCGATGACATTACGGCTAATGTCATTGGGGGCAGAAGAAGTGAAAGAAGTAATGAGATCATTGGACGATAATAATGAAAGCCAACATGTTGAACAATGCCGACATATACGGGAGTGCAGGCTGCACTGCTGTGTTTGCCGGCATTGTTCAATATGTTGGCTTTTTTATTAATTAATAAGGCTTCCCGCTGGTATGAGCATTGTAACGTATAAATGGAGCGTTTAAGGTATTCGATGGGTAAATTTTTTGAATTTTTATAGATAGGTATTGACAATTTATGCTGGATGTGTTTATATGAACATATGAACAGTTATTCATATGTATAAGCATTGGAGGTACGAGTATGGCACAACAGGCTTTGAATAAAAAGATAAATCCAGAGAGTACGGCTTGCGGATGCGGGCATGATCACAATTCCGGAAAAGAACATTATTATGAGGTTCACACTGGACAGAAGCATGAGGAAGCACATGAGCATAAACATGGACATGGGGAGACATGCGGCAGTCATCATGATCACCACGGCAGCCATGGACATGATGATGATCATCATGGCGAAACCTGCAGCTGTGGACACAACCATGGAAGCGGCGGGCACAGTCATAGCAGTGACGGACATAATCATGAGGCGGTGGAGCAGCGTGAGATGAATCATGCATTTGACCATGTACAGAAGCAGGTTTATATTCTGGAAAACCTGGGATGTGCAAATTGTGCAGCCAAAATGGAAAGGAAAATACAGGAGCTGCCCCAGGTTGATTTTGCAAACATTATTTTTGCGACAAAGCAGCTGCAGGTGGTAACCAATACGGAGGAAGAACTGCTTCCGGTATTCGAGGAAATCTGTTCTTCCATAGAGAGTGAAGTTACTGTCTCTAAGAGAGATAGAAAACCGGCCCGTCAGCAAACCGCATCTAAAGGGAAATTCAGTGAGAACAAGAAGGATTTCTGGGAGATCGGCATTGGGGCTGTGTTTATGGCAGGAGGGATACTGACAGAAAGGGTGAGTGGAAATCTCTCGCTGATCCTGTTTCTAATCGGGTATCTCGTACTGGGAAGGGCCGGGCTGCTTACTGCGGCAAAGAACCTGTGCAAGGGTCATGTGTTTGATGAAAATTTCCTTATGAGCATTGCAACCCTGGGGGCATTTCTTATTGGCGAATACCTGGAGGCTGTGGGAGTTATGCTTTTCTACCGCGTCGGGGAACTGTTTGAGGAAATCGCAGTCTCCAGAAGCCGGAGCCAGATTATGGATGCAATTGACATGCGGCCGGAGGTAGTCAACAAGGTGGTTGGGAAAGAGACTCTGGTGATTCCTGCGGAGGAAGCGCGTATAGGTGATATACTTCTTGTGCGGCCCGGCGACAGGATTCCCCTGGATGGTACGATCGTAGAAGGGGAAAGCCGTATTGATACGTCACCGGTGACAGGAGAGCCAGTCCCTGTGGCGGCCAAGGCCGGGGATGCTGTTACATCCGGTTGTGTAAATACATCGGGGCTTTTGAAAATACGTGCTGATAAGATATTGGAAGACTCCATGGTTACCAGGATTTTGGACTCTGTGGAAAATGCGGCGGCAAGCAAACCGAAGATTGACCGGTTTATTACCAGATTCTCAAGAGTGTATACTCCTTTTGTAGTGGCTCTTGCAACTGCAACAGCAGTGATTCCTTCCCTGATAACGGGGGACTGGAACTACTGGGTATATACAGCGCTTACATTTCTTATGATCAGCTGTCCCTGTGCCCTTGTGCTTAGTGTACCGCTGGCATTCTTTTCAGGAATCGGTGCAGGTTCCAGAAAAGGCATTCTTTTTAAAGGCGGTGTCGCCATCGAGGCTCTGCAGGGTGTAAAGTCCATTGTTATGGATAAAACCGGAACCATTACGGAAGGAAACTTTGTCCTTCAGAATGTGGTGCCGGCGGCAGGATTTGACGAAGAAAGGCTGCTGGCTCTTGCGGGCAGCTGTGAGATGACATCCACACATCCGATTGCCGTGAGTATCGTTACTGCGGCCGAGGAGAAAACAATCGGCCTGCAGCGTCCCTTATCCGTGGAAGAGATTTCGGGGAAAGGTGTGAAAGCGCAGTTAAACGAAGGGATTGTACTGTGCGGCAACAGAAAATTGCTGGAAGCATATGAGGTAGAGTTAAGCCAGTATTCAGATGCTTCATACGGTACGGAAGTACTGCTGGCGTTGAATGGGGTGTATGCCGGACAGCTTGTGATTGCGGATACGATTAAGGCAGACGCGAAACCGGCGGTGGCTGCTATGAAACGGATGGGTATTCTTACCGCTATGCTGACGGGAGACGCCAGAAAGAGCGCTGAGACGGTGGGTAAAGAGACCGGAATCGATGAAATTCATGCAAAACTGCTTCCTGAGAATAAGGTGGAGGAATTGAAACGTATTCGCGAGGCCCATGGCAGCGTCATGTTTGTGGGTGACGGGATTAACGATGCCCCGGTTCTTGCGGGGGCTGACGTAGGCGCCGCAATGGGTAGCGGGGCAGATGCGGCCATAGAGGCAGCGGATGTGGTATTTATGACGTCATCTATGGAGGCAATTCCCCAGTCACTTCAGATTGCAAGGACAACAGGATCTATAGCGCGGCAGAACGTAGTGTTTGCCCTGGCTGTCAAAATCATGGTAATGGTACTGGGCCTTGCAGGCCTTGCCAACATGTGGATGGCAGTTTTTACGGACACGGGAGTGGCGGTGCTTTGCATTTTGAATTCTATGAGAGTGCTTTATAAGAAGCTGTAACACGATCGTTCCGGGAAATAAATTAAAAAAATCTTAAGAAAGGAACGCAGACCGTTGAGTATGCGTTCCTTTTTTTATAAGTACCCAGAAAAATGGGAATGATATAAAGGACAGACAAGCCTGCATTGCTTGACCCGTCAGCGTATTTTTCGTATAATAATAACTGAACGGTTGTTCATATGAAGGGAGATTCGGTATATGGGAAAACTGGAAGTGGAACATTGTGATTTCATGCATGTACACGAAGATATTGTAAAGAAGGTTCAGGAGAACATGCCGGAACCTGAGGAGCTTCAGGATCTGGCAGATTTTTTTAAAGTGTTTGGGGACTCTACCAGGATTAAAATTTTATGTATGCTGTGGCAGTCGGAGATGTGTGTGTGCGATCTTGCACAGTCGCTGAGTATGACGCAGTCAGCGATCTCTCACCAGCTCAGGGTATTGAAGCAGATGAAGCTGGTTACGAACCGCAGGGAAGGGAAGACGGTGTTCTATTCTCTTGCTGACGGTCATATCAAGACTATTATGAACCAGGGACTGGAACATATTAGAGAATAGAATCACGGTGAAAGGTAAATAAGGGGGCCAAGATGGCAAGGGAAGTTAGAAAGAAATGCATTGAAATTGGAATCGGCCTGCTATTATACATCAATGCATTGTTTTCGGTCAGGCACTGGGATATGACGGGGAGGACAGAATTGCTTTTGTTCCTGCTCCCATATCTGGTTATGTCACTGGGAATATTCTGGGACATACTGAAAAATGTAAAAAGGTTACATATTTTTGATGAGAATCTGCTGATGATCCTTGCGACTGTCGGCGCTTTAGCAATTGGCAAATACACGGAAGCAGTGGGAGCAATCCTATTCTTCCAGTTTGGCAGGACAATAGAAGTCATTTCTCTGTCCGCAACGAAGAAGTCTATTGCGAAGTTTATGGATATCCGTCCGGAATATGCGAACCGTAAGATGCGCGGCAGAGAGGAAAAGGTACAT
Source organism: Eubacterium sp. BIOML-A2 (assembly GCF_009680135.1). Classification (NCBI taxonomy): domain Bacteria; kingdom Bacillati; phylum Bacillota; class Clostridia; order Eubacteriales; family Eubacteriaceae; genus Eubacterium; species Eubacterium sp. BIOML-A2. Next base: position 71,574 of record NZ_WKZK01000015.1, on the reverse strand, counting down.
CCCCGGGAACTGCAGCCCAGACAAATTATTGTAATTAAGCCGGGAGAACGGATCCCGGTGGATGCGGTCATCACGCAGGGGATGAGTATGGTAGATACAAAGGCCCTTACGGGGGAGTCGGAACCAAGAGAAGTGAAGATTGGGGACCGGCTTTACAGCGGCAGCATTAATATCAGCGGTGTGCTGGAGGCCAGAGTATCCAAGGTATATGCAGATTCTACCGCATCCAGGATTCTGGAACTGGTGGAGAATGCCAACAATAATAAGGCACAGAGTGAAAACTTTGCAGACAAATTTTCTCGTTTTTATACGCCGGTGGTTACGCTGATCGGTGTACTTGTTATGATTCTTCCGCCCATGATGTTACAGGGGGCAGATCAGGAGACATGGCTTTACCGGGGGCTCATTTTCCTGGTAGCGGCCTGCCCATGCGGTCTGCTTGTCTCGGTACCGCTTGCATTTCTCGGAGGAATCGGCGCCGCATCCCGTCAGGGAGTGCTGATCAAAGGGAGTAACTATCTGGAGGCGCTTTCGAAAACAGAGACGTTTGTTTTTGATAAGACTGGTACGCTGACGGAAGGCATTTTTCATGTGAAGGCTATCTGTCCGAAGCATATGGAGGACGCTGAACTGTTGGAAATTACCGCCTACGGGGAGTCCTATTCCAATCATCCGATTGCGGTGTCTCTGAGAGCCGCATACGGCAAGTCAATCGACAGCAGCCGGGTGGAGTCTATTCAGGAGTCCTCCGGTTTTGGCGTCTGTGCACAGATTGACGGCAGGCAGGTATATATTGGGAATTCCAAGTTTATGAACCAGCAGGGCTTCTTCTATCAGCCGGTACAGGAGATTGGCACAGCAGTGCATGTGGCTGTGGACGGGGAATATGAAGGATATATTCTGATTGCAGATGTGATCCGTCCGGATGCAAAATGGACGATCCGCTGGCTGCAGAAACACCAGATTGAGTCAGTCATGCTCACCGGAGATAACCAGAGAGTGGCGGACGATGCAGCAAAACAACTGGGGATTGAGTATGTGTATGCGAACCTGATGCCGGAAGATAAGGTAGAGCAGGTAAAAGAGTTTATGGATAGCCAGATGGAATCGGAAAAACTCGCATTTGTCGGCGATGGCATTAACGATGCGCCGGGGCTGGCACTGGCAGATATCGGGATTGCTATGGGCGGTTTGGGAGCGGATGCCGCATTGGAGGCTGCAGATATTATCCTTATGGAAGATGAGCCTTCCAGGATTGTGAATGCGATTAAGATTTCGAAGGGCACGATCCGGGCAGTAAAACAGAACCTGGTGTTTGCCATAGGCATGAAGGTTATTCTTTTATTCCTGGCGGCGCTTGGCTATGTGACAATGCAGAATGCCATTATTGCGGATATGGCTGTGATGTTGATTAATATATTGAATTCATTCTGGGTATTAAAGTATCCGGAATAAAAGGAGCATATATGAGAAAAGTTATAATATACGCTGTGCTGGCTGTTTTTTTGCTGACAGGGTGCAGCAGCGGTACGGACTATGTGTCCGAGGGCACCGCATATTTGCAGGAACATCAGTATGAGGAGGCTGTCAGTTCTTTTGAGGAGGCAATCCGTATATCAGAGGAAGCTTCCGCTTCTTCAGGAAATACCGGCGGTTCTTCAGAGGAGGCGTCCGGTTCTTCTGGAGATACCGGCGGTTCTGCAAAGAAGGAGGAAGCGGAAAAAATAGATGTGGCAGAAGCCTACCGTGGACTTGGGATGGCCTGTTATGAACTTCAGGATTATGAGAAGGCCAGGGATGCATTTCAGCAGGTGTTGAATCATGATGGAAAAGCAACAGCGGTTCTCTATAATTTTATAGGGGTCTGCTCTATGCATTTGAATGACCCGAAGGGGGCATTGGATGCATTCGGTGAGGGAATTAAGCTGGCCGGGGATACTGCGGGGGCGGAAGAGACGGACGATGCAGAGGTGATCCGGGAAATGAAGTTTAATGAAGTCGTATGTTATGAAAAGTTACTTGACTGGGAGAATGCGAAGACTAAAATACAGGAGTATGTCAGCGAGTATCCTGATGACCAGGATGCACAGAAAGAGGCGGCTTTTCTCAGCACCAGATAGAGAGTATGAATAACAGGAGAAGCGTATGAAATATAGTTATCAGATTACGGAGTACTGCCATCGGTTTCTGGAGATGTATATTGAACCGGGAGATGTTTGTGTCGATGCGACGGCCGGGAATGGAAACGACACAGAGTTTCTGTGCCGGCTGGCAGGAAGCACCGGAAAGGTGTATGCGTTTGATATCCAGCAGGAGGCATTGGGACATACAGCGGAGAGACTGAAAAGGCTGGGATTGGGATCCAGGGCATGCCTGATTCGGGACGGACATGAAAAGATGGGAGATTACGTGAAAGAAGACGTATCTGCCATCGTTTTTAATTTGGGATATCTTCCTGGCGGGGATCACCGGATCTCCACAAAAGCAGAGACAAGCATACTTGCAGTCGAGGAGGGAATGAAGCTTCTGAAAGTAGAGGGAGTGATGAGCCTCTGCATATACAGCGGGAAGGATTCGGGTTATGAGGAGAAAGAAGCAGTTCTCACTTACCTGAAAGGCGTGGATCCAAGAAAGTGGCTTGTAATCGTACATCAGTTTTACAACAGGCAGAACGACCCGCCGATCCCTGTATTTCTCATCAGGCTGAAATAAATTCATATCTTTGTCATAAAAACAGGTGAAATATCCAGGGAAAAGATTTATAATATGAAAATCAGCAGAAATTATCAGTGAAACAGGAGAGAGAGATGACCAGTGAATTTTCTATTGCAGTGCATGCACTTGTTTTTTTAAACCATAAAGGAACTGTATATTCGAGTGAAGGGCTGGCAGAAAATATTTGTACGAATGCAGCAAGGATACGAAAGATTATGGTAAAACTAAAAAAAGCCGGACTGGTGGAGACAAAAGAAGGAATAGACGGTGGATACCTTTTTGTGAAAAACAGTGAGGAAACAGACCTTTGTACAATTGCAGATGCGCTGGAGTTTTCCTTTGTGACATCCGGATGGAAGAGCGGCAGCTCGGAGATGAAATGTCTGATAGCTTCCGGTATGGCGGGTGTCATGGAAGATGTATATAAAGACCTAGACCAGCAGTGCCGCAGGCGTCTGCGGCAGATTACAATAGCGGATCTGGACAAACAGATCTTTAAAACTTGAGAATATTCTGAAAATGAAGGGCAAAGGGGTCAGACCCCTTTGATGGGATTACAATATGGCGTTATATGAAATTGAGGAACAAAAGGAATCCATGATTCTTGTAGGCATTCAGCTCTATGAGAATGAGCGGACGGAGGAATCGTTGGATGAACTGGCAGAACTGGCGAAGACCGCGGGGGCGGAGGTGGCCGGGCGTGTGATCCAAAAACGCGAGGCAGTGCATCCGGTCACATATGTGGGGAAGGGAAAGCTTCTGGAATTGAAGGAAATTCTGTGGGAGACCGAAGCAACCGGCATTGTATGTGATGACGAACTCACATCCGTGCAGCTCCACAATTTGGAACGGGAGCTGGAGTGCAAGGTGATTGACCGGACACTTCTTATCTTGGATATCTTTGCAGCCAGGGCAGTCAGCAGCGAGGGGAAGATCCAGGTGGAGCTGGCACAGCTGAAATATCGGGCTGCGCGTCTGGTTGGCCTCAGAGATTCCCTGTCCCGGCTTGGCGGGGGGATTGGAACACGCGGTCCCGGGGAAAAGAAGCTGGAGATGGACAGGCGTCTGATTCGGGAGCGGATCAGCCGGCTAAAGAAAGAGCTCCGTGAAGTGGAACAGCACAGAGAATTGATACGCACCCAGCGGAAGGCGTCGCAGAAGAAGATCGCCGCTCTGGTGGGCTATACATCCGCCGGAAAGAGCAGTATAGAAAATGCGCTGACCGGGGCCGGAATCCTGGCGGATGCAATGCTTTTCTCGACACTGGATACGACAACCCGGGTTCTGGAGCTGGAGGGAAAGCAGGAGATTCTGCTGACGGATACGGTTGGTTTTATCCGTAAGCTGCCCCACCATTTGATAGAGGCGTTTAAGAGCACGCTTGAGGAAGCAAAATATGCAGACATTATCATACATGTGGTGGATGCCTCCAACCCACAGATGGACAGTCAGATGTACGTGGTATATGAGACGCTCCGCCAGCTGGGCGTGGAGGGCAAACCGGTGATCACACTGTTTAACAAGCAGGACAAATTGGAGGAAGCCGGCAGTTTCAGGGATTTCCAGGCACAGTATTCGATCAGGACATCCGCAAAGACCGGGCAGGGGCTTGAGGAACTGAAAACAGCACTTTTAGAAATCATACGCAGCGGCCAAATTTATATCGAAAAAATGTATCCTTTTGAAGAAGCCGGGAAAATACAGCTGATCCGCAGGCACGGCCAGCTTCTGGAGGAAGAATATGCGGCGGAGGGAATTTCGGTAAAGGCCTACGTTACAAAGGAGATTTATGGAAAAATATGAGAAGAGCGCCGCGGACAAAAACCAAAATCCGCTGGGTACAGAACCTATTGGCAGACTGATTGGAAAGTTTGCCGTACCGGCAGTCATCAGTATGCTGGTAAGTGCACTATATAATATAGTAGATCAGGTCTTTATCGGCCAGGGAGTCGGTATGCTGGGAAATGCCGCAACAAATATTGCATTTCCTGTCACAACAATTGCGACAGCCACAGCGCTTCTGCTTGGAATAGGAAGCGCTTCGAACTATAATCTGGAAATGGGGGCTGGAAAAGAGAAAAGAGCGAGTGAAATTGCAGGCACCGGCCTGTCAACACTTGTTATTAGCGGCGTGGTAATCGCCGCTATTGTTCTCCTGTTTTTAGAGCCGCTGCTGCATGCCTTCGGAGCGACAAGCGAAGTCCTGCCTTACGCCGTGGACTATACAGGGATAACCGCACTTGGAATTCCCTTTTTTATATTAACAACCGGAGGAAATCATTTGATCCGGGCGGACAGAAGCCCGACCTATTCAATGGTGAGTATGTTGACAGGAGCAATCCTGAATACAATCCTGGATCCCCTCTTTATCTTTGTATTCCACTGGGGGATTAAGGGTGCCGCTGCCGCTACAGTTATTGGTCAGGTGGTTTCCGGCCTTCTTGTTATACTTTATTTTGTGAAGTATAAGAAAATGGATCTGAAAGTCTCCGCTTTGCGCCCGAGGGCAGCCTATCTGAAGGCGGTTGCAGCCCTGGGAATGGCATCCTGTATCAACCAGCTTGCGATGACTGTCGTACAGATTGCCATGAATAATACTCTCCGCTATTATGGGGCGGCCTCCTCATATGGAAGCGACATCCCGCTGGCCTGTGTAGGGGTAATTTCGAAAGTGAACAGTGTGTTTCTGGCAATTTGCATCGGAATCTCTCAGGGCTGTCAGCCGATCTGGGGATTCAATTATGGGGCCGGGAACTATGAGAGAGTCAGAAGTACATACAAAAAAGCAGCCATTTTATGTACCACAATCGCCACATTATTCTTTTTAAGTTTTCAGATATTCCCGCGGCAAATAGTCAGCATATTTGGGAGCGGCAGTGAGCGGTACTTCCATTTTGCAGACAGATACCTGGAGATCTTCATGTTCATGACGTTTGCAAACGGTATTCAGCCTATGTCGTCCGGATTCTTTACGTCTATCGGCAAGGCAAAATTAGGAATTGTCATGTCACTGACCAGACAGGTACTCTTTCTGCTTCCGTTGATCCTGATATTCCCGCTGTTTCTGGGGATAGACGGCGTAATGTATGCGGGACCGATAGCGGATGCCGCGGCGGCTGTCATAGCAATTGTATTTGCCTACAGACAATTGAAGAAAATGAAATCTCCGGCTCTTCTGTCAGAAATGCCGGAGAATAAATCTGCCGATTAGGCGGATAATTCATTTTAAAACAGGTAGGGTGCGGAGGGGGTCTCCGGATAACTTCCCATAGATACCAGCAGCTGCAGCCCAGCCTCGCGGGCAGTCAGTACCGAGTTCTTAACAGCGCTGGCATCGCCGGTCACAGCCACGATAACTTCATTCGAATGGCTGGTTCCTCTGTCAGGAGTCATGTATCTGATAATCTCAACAGGGGAGGACTTGACTGCCAGATCGGCCATAACAAGCCCAATCGCAGCGGGCGACCCGCAGAAGAAACCAAAAGGTTTCCCAATGGGAGCGCCGAATGCCATATTCAGCGCCTGGTCTGCATTTGCGGAATAGGTAAACTCCAGGTGTCCGGCATCGCTGATGTAGAGCTCTCCTGCATATTTTTTCGTATATTCCACTGCAATTTCAACGGCTCTGCGGACATCGGAAACATTGTCTCCGCCAAGGATAATATAGTTACCATGGCCGCCCCAGCCCTTAGTGTCTCTGGGCAGCTCAATGGACACGACTTCTGTGTTGGTAGACTTCACTGCTTCATCCACGGCATTAATCTGTCCGGCCGCGCCTGTCCGTGAACTGAGCAGCCCGAGGCTGCGGTAAGGTTTGGGCAGCTGCATCTGCTCCAGCAAAGCCGGTGTGACGCCCGGAATCACAAGCCCAATCGTATCCAGGACCGTCGTGCCCACAAACTCTGCCATAGAACAGTCCATTGGTATATTCTCAATTCCTTTTACCTTTAACATAAAAAACTCCTTTTATCTATCTTAATATAACCTATTTAGCATAAAATACTTCAAAATTGAAGCGCCTTCTACAGAAATCCGCCATCCAGTCCGATTACCTGGCCGGTCAGATATGCATGTCCCTGTGCCAGATCCAGAACCAGATCAGCCACTTCCTCCGGGGTCCCAAACCGTCCCGCCGGAACTTCTTCCATCAGCAGCTGCCGCTCTTCCTCAGAAAGTTGGGCATTCATCACGGTGTCAATCACACCGCAGGCAATCGCATTGACCTGAATATTACTCGGAGCCAGCTCCTTGGCCAGCGCCCTGGTCAGTCCGTTAACCCCCGCCTTGGAAGCCGAGTAAGCTGCCTCACAGGAAGCCCCCGAAGTGCCCCACATAGAGGAAATATTAATAATCTTCCCCGCCTTTTGCGACACCATATACGGAACCGCCGCACGGGAACAATAAAACACCGAAGAAAGATTGGTCTGCAGAATCCTTTCCCAGTCCGAATCCGTCATATCCGTCAGAAGCCCGATAAATGCAGTCCCCGCATTATTCACCAATACATCCAGCCCGGGAACCTCCGCCTCTATCTCCTGAAAGATACGCCGGACATCCAATGCGGATCCCACATCCCCGGGTACAGCCCGGCAGATTCCCCCTGCCGAACGAATCTCGTCACACACACCTGCCAGATCATCGGAATGCCTGCTATTCACAAAAACATAATACCCCAGCCGCCCAAAAGCGGCGGCACAGGCCCGTCCAATCCCTCTGGACGCCCCTGTAATAAGAACACACTTCCGTCCCATAAAAAACCTCACTTCAATAATTCTTCTGCTATTATACTCTATGTACCACAAAAAGTACACCACAACCATTCACAGAATCCATTCCACAAACAAAAAACAATCTCTGGCCCGGCAAAATCCGCTGCCCTGCCCCCCTGATGTTTTGGGACCCGGCGCCGTGTTCTCTCCCTGTAAAACTCCCGCATTTTCTGGTTGTGATTGGGTTGCTCATATGATATGATTTCTATATAAATGGGATTTAACAGATCCTTCCTCCACTTCGATTCTCAGGCGAACCGGGTGAAGCATAAAGCGAAAAAGAGAAAGAGGTAGACACATGTTATCCAAGTTCAGTGTGAAGAAACCGTACACCGTTGTAGTAGCCGTGGTACTGATATTAATTCTGGGGTTTGTATCCTTTGATAAAATGACAGTAGATCTGCTGCCGGATATGAATCTCCCCTACGCGGTCGTTATGACTACGTACGCAGGAGCAAGCCCGGAGGAAGTGGAAACTACCGTGACAAAGCCGGTAGAGCAGGCAATGGCAACCATCAGCAATATCAAAACCGTCAGTTCTTCATCAAGAGAAAATGCATCCACAGTCATTCTGGAGTTTGAGCAGACCGCCAATATGGATTCTGCGACCATTGAGATGCGGGAGAGTCTGGATCAGATCAGTTCATACTGGCCGGATACGGTGGGCAACCCGATCATCATGAAGCTGAATCCCACCATGATGCCCGTCATGATTCCCGCAATCAGCGTAGACGGCAAAGAGCCGGCAGAGAGCACGAAGATCATAGAGGAAGAGGTGCTCCCGGAGATTGAGAGTCTGGAAGGCGTGGCCTCGGTAAATTCGTTCGGAGATATCGAGGAGACCATCCGGATCACGGTAAAGGAGGACAAGGTCAGCAGTGTGGACGGTTCCGTGCAGAATCAGCTGGACAATAAGTTCAATGAAGCCTCGGACGCGCTGAACGAGGCAAAGGCACAGGTGGAGAACGGCAAGGCACAGCTGGAGTCAGGAAAGAGCCAGGCATCGGGGCAGATGGCCGATGCAGAGGCGCAGCTTGCACAAAGCGATGCGGAACTGACCCAGGGACAGATGGAGGTCAATGAGAAACTCAGCGAGATCCAGCTGGCAGAGGCTGCGCTGGAGCAGTCTGTAGCGCAGATTGATGCCAGTGAGCAGGCGCTGCTGCAGCAAAAACAGGAACTGGAGGAGCTGAATGGGCAGCGTGCGGAGATAGAATCCCAATACCAACAGGTTGAACAGGCAATTAAAGAGAGTGGTGAGACCCCGGAGCTGCTGATAGCAAAGGGAACACTGACCGCACAGCTGGCTGTTTTAGAGCGTTTCGATGAATCCATGGCCGCGATTGAGCAGGGACTTGCCCAGGCGGCACAGAGCAGGGAGACGATCACCCAGAAGCAGGCTGAGCTTGCAGAAGGAAAGTCCATGCTGACACAGGTACAGGCTCAGCTTAGCGAGGGAACCATCACGCTGGCGCAGGCGAGGGCCCAGCTCTCCGCGGCACAGCTGGAGGCAGCCATGCAGATGAGCGAGGCGTCTGCCCAGCTGGCAGTTGGTGAGGCAGAGTTAAAGAGCAAAGAGGCGGAACTCAAGTCAGCCAAGGAAGAAGCAAAGGCAGCAGCAAACGTAAAATCCATGCTGACCGCCGAGACGATCCAGACCGTTCTGGCGGCCCAGAATTTTAATATGCCTGCCGGCTATGTCAATGAAGAAGGGATCGACTACTTAATCCGTGTGGGGGATAAGTTTGAGTCTATAGAAGAACTTAAAAATCTGGTTCTGGTGGATATGGAGGGGATCAACCCGATTAAACTGTCCGATATCGCAGAAGTAGAACGGATAGATAATGCAGATGAAACCTATGCCAAACTGAATGGGGAAAACGGGATCCTGCTTCAGGTGCAGAAGCAGACCGGATATTCCACGGGGGAAGTAACGGATCGTATTCTGGAACGTTTTGAACAGATAAAAAAAGAGAACAAAGACATCCAGGTAGTTGTTCTGATGAACCAGGGAGTCTACATAGACATGGTAATCGGCTCCGTGCTGCAGAATCTGCTGTTTGGGGCAATCCTGGCTATACTGATTCTGATGTTGTTCTTAAAGGACATCCGTCCGACTTTTGTAATCGCATGCTCCATCCCGATCAGTATTCTGACGGCCATTGTCCTGATGTATTTCAGCGGAGTGACAATGAACGTTATTTCGCTGTCCGGTCTGGCGCTCGGTGTCGGAATGCTGGTAGACAATTCGATTGTCGTGATTGAAAATATCTACCGTATGCGTAATGAAGAACATGCATCGGCAAAGGAAGCGGCCATTCAGGGAGCCCGCCAGGTTGCCGGGGCTATCATGGCCTCTACGCTGACAACGGTATGCGTATTCCTGCCGATTGTATTTACGGAGGGAATGGCAAGACAGCTTTTTGTAGACATGGGACTGACGATCGCTTACTCGCTCCTCGCCAGCCTGATTGTGGCGCTTACACTTGTGCCAATGATGTCCGCGGGGCTGCTGAGAAAGACAGATCAAAAAGAATCCAGGTTCTTCGTACATCTGAAAGACATATATGAAAAGTTACTTCGGGGCGCGCTGCGCTTTAAACCCCTCGTACTGATAGGCGCCCTTGTTTTGTTTGTGGCGAGCGGTGTGCTTTCTCTTTCAAGAGGAACCGCATTCATGCCTGCAATGCAGAGCACGGAGATCAGCATGTCCATCGAGACGCCGGACGGAACGCCGCTGCAGGATACGGCAGAGATTGCTGACCGTTTTACGGAGAAGCTTAGGAAGATCAAAGATATCGGTGATGTGGGTGGTATGGCCATGAGCGGCGGCATGATGGGCAGCGGCGGCACGGTGACGAATCAGGTGGAATTCTATGCACTGCTGAAAGAAAAACGGTCCATGTCGGACAATGCCATCCAGAAAGCCATAGAAAAGCTGGCCCGGGAAGAAAATGTTGAGCTTTCCCTGAGCATGTCCAACATGGATATGAGTTCCCTCGGTGCATCGGGGATATCCGTTCAGATAAAAGGGCGGGAACTGGATAAACTTCAGAAAATTGCAAAGGATATAGCAGGGATACTGGAAGGTGTTAAAGGAACGAAGAACGTGTCCGACGGAATGGAGGAGACAACCGAAGAACTGCGGGTGATCGTAGATAAGGACAAGGCAGTTTCCTATAATCTGACTGTTGCCCAGGTTTATCAGGAACTGGCTAAGAAACTGAAAGAGCCTGCTTCCACGACAAAGCTGGATATGGATACGGCTTCGATCGGCATCGTAGTGGCGGATCAGAAGAATCAGGAGTTGACCCGTGATGAAATCCGGGATATGAAATTGGATGTAAAAAAACAGGACGGGTCGACAGAACAGATTGCGTTGAAGGATATCGCATCTTTTGAGACCGGATATGGGCTTCAGTCCATTTCCAGAAACGCTCAGAGCAGATATATCAATGTGACGGCCGAGGTTGCCGAGGACGATAATATCGGACTTGTGAGCAGCCGTGTGGAAAAGGCGATGAAGACTTATGAACTGCCGGACGGTTATACGGCAGAAATGCAGGGAGAGGATGAAACGATCCGGGAGACCATGGTGGAACTGCTCAAGATGCTGGCATTGGCAGTGGTTTTCATGTATTTAATCATGGTCGCACAGTTCCAGTCATTAAGATCGCCGTTTATCGTCATGTTTACAATTCCGCTTGCATTTACAGGCGGTCTGCTGGGGCTATGGCTCACAGGAAGTCCGGTAAGTGTAATTGCTATGGTCGGATTTGTTATGTTATCTGGAATTATTGTCAATAATGGTATTGTGTTCATTGATTATACGAATCAGCTGATCTCCCAGGGGATGGATCAGAAGGAAGCGCTGGTGGAAGCCGGAAGGACAAGGCTGCGGCCGATTATCATGACGGCGCTCACGACGATTCTGGGCCTGTCCACAATGGCAATTGGTTTTGGTTCCGGTGCAGATATGGTACAGCCGATGGCGGTGGTGACGATCGGCGGTCTTATATATGGAACTGCATTAACACTGTTTGTGGTACCGTGTATCTATGCTTTATTCCACAAAAAGGAAAAGGCAAGATTGCGGGAAGGCATCGAGGAGGAGCCGTTTGAATGATTGATGAAGCCATAGAATTTGCCTCAAAGGCGCATGAGGGGCAATTTCGGAAAGGGACAAGAAGACCTTATATTGTACATCCTGTGGAGGTGGCGGAGATTGTGGCCACGATGACTGCGGATGAAGAAATTATATGCGCGGCAGTCCTGCATGACACGATTGAGGACTGCAAAGAGGTGACGGAAGAGATCCTCAAACTAAGATTCGGGGAGCGCGTAGCGTCTATTGTGGCGCAGGAGAGCGAGGATAAGTCTCTGAGCTGGGAAGAGAGAAAGGGCGCCACGATCCAGCACCTTGGGATGGCTCCGCTGCCTGTGAAGATGATCGGATTGGCGGATAAGCTTTCCAATATGAGGGACATCGACAGGGATTATCCAGTGTTGGGGGATGAACTCTGGAAAAGGTTCCGCATGCAGAGTAAGGCTGCGATAGGCTGGTATTACAAGGGGATCAGGGACGCCCTGAAGGCAGAGTTCGAAGGCTCGGAAGCCTATGAAGAATACTGCACTCTGGTGGAGAAGAATTTCGGCAGCGAGCCGGCTTCGCTGGAGTGGTAATAGAACTGGGGGCTGTGTATTGAAACGGATTTTAATGCTGGGGACCGGCGGCACCATTGCGTGCAAACATACGGAGGGCGGACTGACGCCTGCGATAACGCCTGAGGAACTGGTCAGGTTTATTCCTGATGTAAAGGATGTATGCGAAGTGTATACGCATCAGGTATGCAATGTGGACAGCACCAATGTAACCCCTGCACACTGGAAAATGATGAGCCGGGCGGTAGAAGAGCATTATAAAGATTATGACGGGTTTGTGATATGCCATGGAACGGATACGCTGGCTTACACTGCGGCTGCGCTGTCGTATATGATCCAGAATTCCGAAAAGCCGGTTGTAATTACCGGGGCGCAGAAACCTATTGACGAGGAAAACACGGATGCCAGAAACAATCTTCTGGACAGTTTTATCTATGCAGCAGATGAGGGCTCGAGAGATGTTAATATCGTTTTTGACGGAAAAGTGATCGTAGGAACCAGGGCCAAAAAGGAACGGGCAAAGAGCTACAATGCTTTTTCCAGCATTAACTTTCCCTATCCCGCAGTGATCCGGGAACAGGAAGTGATCCGTTATATACCGCCGCTGGAATATCATGGCGGGGTAAAGTTCTTTCATGAGATGGAGGACAGCATCTATGTGCTGAAGCTGATCCCCGGTATAGATCCGGAGATTCTGGACTGTCTGTTTGCCCGGTACCGGTGTATTGTAATCGAAAGTTTCGGCGTTGGCGGCATACCGGAGTACCTGGTGGATAAATTTTACAAAGTTATGAGGGACTGCGGGACACAGGGGAAGCTGGCCATTGTTGCAACACAGGTTGTAAAAGAGGGCAGCGATATGATGGTGTATGAAGTAGGGAAAAAAGTGAAACAGGATCTGGACCTGCTCGAGACCTATGACATGACCCTGGAGGCGACCATCACGAAGGCCATGTGGCTCATGGCGAGGCAGGATATGAGTTATGAGGATATGAAATCAGAGTTTTACAGAACCGTAAACTATGATATACTGGGCTACAGAAAGAGGCAGGGTTCGGTTTCGGGCCAATGATACGGAGGCGCAAAGATGGGAAAGACAAAAGTCATATGTTTTGCAAATAATAAAGGGGGCAGCGGAAAATCCACGACCTGTTCCAATGTAGGATACGGGCTCACCCAGCTGGGAAAGAAGGTGCTGCTGATCGATGGGGATATGCAGCTGAACCTGTCACTCTCCCTGTTTGATGAGGAGCAGGTATTGGAATTTGCCCAGGGGGAAAAGAATTTGTATGAGGGAATCAGGCGGCAGGATGATCTGTGCAGCTATATCGTGCATTCCCCCTATGAAGGACTGGATCTTATTCCGTCTTCTACGCTGATGAGTTCCATTGAGTATGAACTGTTTACAAAGTGGCAGAGAGAGTATATCCTGAGAAAATGTTTGGCGTCTGTCAGGGAGACTGACGTGTACGATTATATACTGATCGATGCGCCGCCGACACTGGGCGGCTGGGTGATGAATATACTCTGTGCTTCTGACCAGGTAATCATTCCGGTGGAATCAACACCGTGGGGGCTCTTCGGACTTGGCAATATGTTTGAGTTTCTGGAAGAGGTAAAGCAGATCGCCCCGGATCTGCAGCTGGGCGGCATTGTGATTACAAAGGTTGATACAAGGAAAAATTATTTTAAGCAAACCCTGGAGACACTCAGGGAACTGGAACAGGTAAAGGTTTTTGATACATATATCCGTGTGGACAGCGCTATCGAGTGGTCACAGGATAACAATGCGCCGATCATGGCATACAAGAAAAGCAGCCGGAGCGCCGCAGAATACATGGAACTGGCGGCAGAGATTGCAGAACAGCAATAGGAGTACGGCAAAAAGAGTACAGAAGTCAGCGTACAGAAATGGAAAAGGTGAGTGTATGCATCCGGAATTGATCAGAGAATTGTCTGTGATCACGGAAGAAGAACAGATGATATTGGACGGAAGAGAGGGAATCGACCAGCACCTTTATACGGAGAAGAAGGAACTGATCGTGGACTGTGAGAAGCTTTTGAAAAAGGGGAAGCTGATCCAGGTCAGACCGCACACCCGTTTTGTAAATTTCCCAAAACACAGGCATAATTATGTGGAAGTGATCTATATGTGCCAGGGGACTACCACGCATATTGTGGATGGAAACCGGGTGGTTCTTGAGCAGGGTGACCTGCTGTTCCTCAATCAGAACGCAGTGCAGGAGATACTGCCGGCGGGAAAAGAAGATATTGCAGTTAATTTTATCATTCTTCCTGAATTTTTTAATATGGCGTTTTCCATGATGGAAGAAGAGGACAATATGCTGAAGGAGTTTCTGGTGGGGACGCTCTGTGGTAAAAATGAGAAAACCTCTTATCTGTATTTTCATGTGGCGGACGTGCTTCCTATCCAGAATCTGGTGGAGAACATGGTGTGGACCATTTTCTATGACCTGTCGAATAAACGCAGCTGCAACCAGATTACCATGGGACTGTTATTTCTTCAGCTTCTGAATTACATGGATAAGATGGAGACGGGCAGCAGGCAGTTTGACAAGGAACTGACTGGAGTTGTGCTGAACTATGTGGAGGAGCACTACCGGAACGGAACACTGTCTGAGCTGGCGGAAATGCTTGGTTACGATGTGTATTGGCTGAGCCGGGAGATCAAGAGACGCACAGGCAGAAACTATAAAGAACTCCTGCAGGCGCGGCGCATGAGCCAGGCCGCCTACCTGCTGTCCAGTACGACACTGCCGGTTGCTGATATTATAGAGTCTGTAGGCTATGACAATACCAGTTATTTTTACCGGAAATTTAAGGAAAAGTACGGTATGAGCCCTAAGGAATACCGCGAGAGACAATAGGCGGGGATGAAGGTCCCTGCTTTTCTTAATGGTAAAAAGCTGTTTTTATGAAAGAATATATTTATTGTAAGAAAGGAAAAGAGGCCGCTATGGAAAAATGTAATTATGCCTGCGATCTTCATACGCATACGACACGTTCAGATGGAGCAGATACCCCGCCGGAGGTGATCTGCCGCGCTGCCGCCCTGGGAGTCCGGGTGCTGGCCCTGACAGACCACGATGCCGTTCCGGAGCAGAGATATATGGATGAGGATGGACATCAAACTGATCTCCTGGAACTTGCCGAAACGTTAGGAGTAAAGCTGCTGTTGGGCACCGAGATTTCCTGCGAGACAGATGTGGAGGACGTGCATATAGTCTGTCTTGGCTGCAGATGGGAGGATGCATGGTTTGCAGAGCTAGAGCGGGAACTTTCCAGATCCAGAAGCGAGGGATATCAGAAACTGCTGAAACGTCTCCGGGAGGACGGGATGCATATTACCTGGGAGGAAGTTCTCGATAACGGAGGGCACCCGGTGAGTGAGGCGCATGTCCTGAAGAAGATGATATTTGAACAGATGGCAAGGAAAGGCTATGCAAAGGACTGGAAGCAGGCTAAGCTTATGGTAAGAAATACGCCGGGATACCAGATAAAGAGGAAGAAGCCGGATCCTGCTGCATTGATCCGGGAGGTGCATCGTGCGGGTGGGATTGCGATATTGGCACACCCACTGCTTATTGCGGAACAGCCCGAAACAGACGGAACTATCATGACAAGGAAAGCGTATATCGACCGGCTCGTAGAGGCAGGACTGGATGGAATTGAGGCCTGTTATACCTATGACAAGACCAGCTATGAAGGCGTTTTGACCAAGAGCGAGGCGGAGGCTTATATCCGGGAGAATTATGCGGATCGGGTAGCCATTATGTCGGGCGGATCGGATTACCATGCGGATCAGAAAAAAGGAGCGGCGCATCCGAGGGAACTTGGAGAATGCGGGGTTACAGAGGAATATTTTTATGGGAACCGGACGCTGGCTGCGCTATTACAACGTAATATATAAAGCATTGGCCCTTCGGGAAGATCCGCAGTTAACTGATAATAGAAGCTAGATCTCGTAATGAAAAAGAAGGCGTCGGGAAACCAGAGCCATTGACAGGAAATTTGACAGAATTTTGGAGCAGACGTATGAATGACAAAAACAGGCTAATATATAAGATAGATGAAGAAAATGTATATATATTAGCCTGCCGCTATCATTATGGTGAGAACTAATCAGCTAGTTGGAACAGGAAATGAATCTGCCGGGCCTTTTACAGTGGAAAAGCCAACGGCTGTATTCAGTTATTTGCTGGCAGCCACAGCTTTTGTTTCTATTTCATCGTCGCCTTTATGTAGCCAGTCGGTAAGCGGTTTCCCAAAAGGCTTGGTCAGAAGTTTCACAATCTGTCCGATAGCAATGGCCGCAATGACCGTCCCTTCACGTACAACGACTCCGTCGCCGATAAAAGAGCTAAGGCCTCCTAAAAATGCGATCTGCAGGATGATAGCGATCACAACCATAGAAGTGTCTGCGATAGACTTACAGTTTCCAAAAGGTTTTCCTGTAACCGTTGCTATGGCTCCGGCAAAGCCCTCCGCCGGCATAGGAGGCCACTGGGGACGCAGGTATATAAAAACACCAAGGGCGCTGATGACCAGGCTGATTGCCAGATACAAAAGCTGCATGGGGTAATTCTGAGGGCGTGGGAAGTTGAGCAGCAGATGGCCGAAGGCATTTGGGTCAGTGCCTGTAAAGTCTATCAGCCAGCTAAAAATGAATGTAACAATAATACCCAGTGCGTTTGTTACTTTAAAGCGTTTCCGCAGGATAATGAGCTGCAGAACAACTAACAATATATAAATAATCATTGTTGTAACACCAAGGGTAAATCCCCAGATCTGTTCACATGCCCGGGGAATGGAACTTACCGGAGTAATTCCCAGATTTGACATCTTGGAAAAATTTACGCCTATAGAGATTAGAAATAAGCCAAATATATAACAAACAAATTGTTTTACTAAATTAACCGGTTTGGATTTTATCATACCGGATCCTCCTTTATATTTTCATTCATAAATAAATACACATTACCCGCGATTTCCTTTAAGCCTTCTTTGTCTAAAATATTAATTTGTTTTCCGGATTTTTCAATCAGCCCTTCATCACAAAAATTTTTAATACAATAGAAGAACTGCCGCTTGCTGATATTCGTCTGCAGGCAGATACTCTCAGCTTTTTCTTCAATATTAGTTCCATCTTTCGCTAGTTTTAAAATCCAGTAGGCCAGTACCTCATTCGAAGGGAACAGCATACGGAGCATCGCCAGCTTGTACATTTCGTACACACGGTCCGATGTCTTCAAATAGAAATACAGGGAAAAGTTCTTGTCACTTAACAGCTCCTTTTTGCAGGGGGTAAGCCTCAGCAGCTTACAGTCGGTGGCTGTCCGGACGCCGCAGTTAAAATTCATATTGCGCATTTGGGAGAATTTTCCTATAAATTCTCCGGGCCCTAATGAATCGACTAAGAATTCCCGTCCGTTAAAGTCCACAGTAAAGCACGAAACTTTACCCTCTAATATATAATACAATTCAATATCTTTCTGCTCCTCTAAAGGAATAAAAACAACTTTCTTTTTTAACTCAACAACTGTCAGCATTTCTAAAATATGCCTGGGTATAATTTCCTCTAATATATTCCCCGTGCTCATACTTAAACCTCACTCTCATACAAGTATAAAAACGAACCCTTATGAAGTACTGCAAAGCTATCTGTTTTTCGGGTCATTTTCAACTCGAATACAATAAATAGTTTCACTTTAGGAAAATGAAGTTCATTTTCCTATACAACCATACCCCTCACAAACTTCTGCGCCCATTATTTTGCAGCTTGCTGCGAACCCGCCCTGCAGGGGTATGCAATACGGGGGTGCACATTGGGTATATAATATTTGTAAGGGAACTGTATACTTATATTTTACACCAACAGCCAGACTTTTTGAAGCCCAGTACCTGCCGGCATATATACGCCGAAAGGCACTGGCTGTTGATTTTTTCGGTTTATTTAAATGGCAGCCTATAAGGAGAATTCCTGTTCTGATCGAAGAATCAATTCATCGTGAATTGTATCGGTAAGGTCTGTCCAGTACGCACTGTAACCTGCTACACGAACGATCAGATCTGTATAATTTTCCGGATGCTGTTTGGCGTCCTTCATAATTTCATTGCTGATCACATTGAACTGAATGTGCTTACCGCCTAGGTCATGTAAGTAAGTTCGAATCAGAGCATGCAGTTGTTCACGGCCTTCCATAGTCTTTAGAGACTCAGGAGTAAACCTCATATTGAACAGCACACCATATAACTCGGTATGGTCTACGCGGCCCGCTGATGCAATAACAGCCGCCGGGCCTTCGCAATCCGTTCCCTGTTTGGGAGATACAGCACCATCTGACATAGCTTCCCATGCGCAGCGTCCATCCGGAAGAGCTCCAGTCTTAGCTCCCGTTCCTGCATGGAATCCAAGGGAATGAGGCGCGACTTCAAAATGGTGCCCAAATGCGGAAGGAATCTGATACCATACATCTTCAATGATTCTGTAACCTTCATCTACAAGGTCGTCAACTTCAGCGATATCATTGCCATATTTAGGAAGAGCAGACAATTTTGCATGAAGCTCTTCATAACCTTCCCAGTTTGCATCAATAGCTGCCATTAATTCTTCTTTGCTGCAGATAGGATCCTCACAGAAGATATAATTTTTAAGAACATAAGCCACATTGCCGAAGTCCTGAACGCCTACCGGAACGATATACTGTGTATTATCATTATGAACCGCACCGCCCAGGCTGGTTACTTTACCACGCTTGATACAGTCATCTGTAAATGCAGACATCATAATATCCGGGAAGGATTCTACATGCTGGATACGGCATTGGCGGTTACTGCTTGCAGAATAATCCCCCCAGTATGCCCACTGTGCCTTGTATGCTTCAATAAACTCTTCATATGTCTTCATCTGAAAGAAATCACCTGTTTTAGGCCCGAGCTGCTTATTCATGCGGACATCATAACCGTT
This sequence comes from Eubacterium sp. BIOML-A2, assembly GCF_009680135.1. NCBI lineage: Bacteria > Bacillati > Bacillota > Clostridia > Eubacteriales > Eubacteriaceae > Eubacterium > Eubacterium sp. BIOML-A2. The sequence continues at coordinate 52,440 of NZ_WKZK01000015.1, read as the reverse complement.
ACGGAGTGCATATTCAAGCATCTTGCCACAGTTGATTACAATTGGCCATACAGAGCTGGTCTTACCGGGAACCCCATGAAGCACACATCCGCCGATGGCATAATCGCGGGCTTCCTGTACCGTGTACCCACGGCTGAGCAGATACTGAATACTGTTATCATCACCCATAAATGCCGGGAATCCCATGCCAAGTGCTACAATTTCCAGCGCACGTTCCATGAATTTTCTGTCAATGTTTGCATGGTAGCGGACGGAAAGGGTTGGGTGCGGTGTATGAACGCGCTCAGCAGCATCAAGCCACAGATAAGATAAACGGTTTGTTGCGTCGCGTCCTGTGATCGGATCAACACCACCAAGGATACAATTATGGAAATGTGACTCTGAACTTAAGTTTGGTGTCATGAGATCCGGCCAAAACTGGCGCTTGCCCATGACCTTGCACCGGAAGCATTCGAGAAGCTGTGTGGCATATTCTTCATCGATGTAGCCTGTTTCAATATCTGATTGGAAGCAGGGATATAAGAACTGGTCAACACGGCCAAAGCCCATTCCATATGTACGGGTATCATAGAAGATCATCAGGATTCCAAAATAGAATGACTGAAGAGCCTCCTGGAATGTTTCTGCCGGATACTCCGGAACCCGCATGCACACCCTTGCAATTTCCTCAAGTTCTGCCTTACGAATCGGATCTTTCTCCGCTGCCGCTTTTTCTGAAGCAAGTGCTGCATAACGATGTGCATATTCAATACTTCCTTCCAGCATTAACTTAAGTCCTAGCCAGAACTCATGAGCACGGTAATCCTCATCTGTTAAGATCACAAGTTTTTCAAGCTGCTCATCAATATCGGCAATTAGTCCTTTAACACCCTTTGATACGATTCTTGATATATCCGGTACATTCCATGCCTTTTCAGCATACACCTCTGATAGGAAGTTGCAGACCCACGCACCCTGCTCACCGACACTCTCTGCAAAAGCGACCTCCTCTTCACCAAGATACTTATACCACATTTCTTTACCGCCCGCATTTTGGAACTTATGGGCGATGTCTTTTGCCTGCTGCGCCTGTTCAGGGCTTTCGAATGCAAAGAATTTTCCGCTTCCCTTCCACCCATATTTATCGACATAATCACTGACCCATGTGGCAGCCAGGTCCGGGAACCACTCAGGCCCCATTGGCTTAGCACTGAAATCACCAACTAATAACTGCTCATCATCAATATAAATTGGGATATCTTTCAGTATTTTTGCAATGGAATATCCACGTTTACGATAAAATGAATATCCGGCGTATTCTTCATAGGCGTCTGCAAGAAGCTGGGCGCGTGCCATAGACATTGTCTGTGTATAGCGCAGAGGATTTAATCTTTCCCAAATAGTTTCACCACGAGTTTTTTCATGATATTGCTTATAGGTAACTTTTGTCATTTCATTTCCACCTTTCTCATATTGAACATTAATATCTATATTCTTACCTGACCAAGGGCCCTTTCGATCTGGCAAATAGAAACTGAATGGAATCACGCGTTTAAATAGATTCACGTATTGCATTTAATTCGGCCAGATATTCCTCTGACTGACGTTTATTTTTCGGACAGATTCCCGGCATATCAAGACGGTCATATTTGTCTTCGCCAAGATTGTTATATCCTAAGAGTTCATGGCATTCTCCCGGGCTAAGTCCAAGCTCATCCCTAATGAAATGGGCAATTGCTGCAACTGATTCCGGAGAATCATTGAAGCCGGGGATCAGCGGTGTACGGAATTTCAGCTTTTTTCCCATCTTTACAAGACGCTTTGCATTTTCTAAGATTCTTTCGTTTGAAACTCTCGTCCCCATCATGTGTTGATCCTTGTCCATATGTTTCAAATCATACATGATAAAATCACAATGTTCTGCAATCGCCCTTACCGTTTCCCAGGGGAACGCCCCTTCCATTTCTACAGCAGTACGTATGCCTTCATCATGAGCGGCCTTTAAAAGATTGATTGTAAAATCCGGCTGCATTTCACAGGCTCCGCCTGAAATTGTCATGCCGCCCCCGGAATTACAAAATAAGTTGTAATCTCTCCTGACCTTATCGATGACCTGTTTCACGGTCATTGGTTCGCCTGCTACTGAGCGGGCTTTGTTGAAACATGCATCGACACAACTTCCGCATACAGTACAGAGTGAACGGTCTGTTACGACAGCGCCATCTGTAAAATAGACTGCTTTCTGCGGACAGGCCTGCACACATCGGCCGCATCCCGTGCACCGGTCCTTTTTGACCATTAGCACTGGTTTCAGGCTCTGCGATTCCGGATTCTGACACCAATAACAGCGAAGGGGACATCCCTTTAAGAAAACTGTTGTACGTACCCCCGGGCCGTCATGTGTAGAATACCTCTGAATATTAAAAACCTGCCCGACGAGTTCTGCGTTATATATCGTACTCATGTCACACCTCCTTTCTCTTAAAATTTATTTCTATTTTATTTACGTAATTATGCTGTTTTTAAGTTTAATTAACTGCTGCAATTGATTTGTATGTATGGCAGCATCAAAATTTTTTATGGTCAAAGTGCCTTATGTGTTTCCGGATATTAGGTGTATTCTATAAGATTTAAACAAATATAAGAAGTGCAAACTGCGTCGTTCTGTATTTTTTTAAAAATTTTTTTCGGTCAATTGTTCAATATTATTAATCCTGCCGTTCATTTAATTCCATTTACTTATTTACAAACGAAAGCTAAAATAAACATAATGTAAATGAAAGTTCCGCGGAATATGAATGTACTTCGAAAAAACAGATTTTTTATAAGGAGGAAAGAGTTATGAAGAAAAAGTTAATGAAGGTTGCCGGAATGCTTCTGGCAGTGTCCCTTATAACCGCAGGCTGCGGTTCTTCGGCCGGCAGTTCTTCGGATGAGGGAAAAGAGAGCAGTGGGAATAAGAAGGCAGAAAGCGTCACCCTGACCGTGGAGGCAAGCCAGGAGATCGTAAATAATATCCCATATGCTTTCAGCGAAGAAAATATAGCGGCCTTTGAGGAACAATATCCGGAGATCAAGGTAGAGCTGGTGCTGAACCCGGATGCGCAGAACACATCGATCATTCAAACAAAGCTGGCTTCAGGACAGCCGTCAGATTTAGTTTGTTACAATAAGGTTTCCGCAGAGAATGAACTGGAAGTTGCGAAAAATTGTGTTGATTTATCGGACGAGCCGTTCGTGGAGAACCTTGCAGACAAAGAAATCCTGACGGCACCGGACGGGAAGATCTATGGGTTTGCATTTGCAGTGAAGACCGGCGGCATGGGGGTTGTATATAACAAAGATCTGTTTGAGGAAAAAGGGGTGCAAATTCCCAAGACATATGAGGAATTTCTGGCAGTCTGCGAAAATTTAAAAGCACAGGGAATTACGCCGTTTTACGGGCCATTTAAAGATGTGTGGACATTCCAGATGTGGACGACCTCAACCTGGGGTTATTATGCAGCCAAATCTGAGCCGGATCTGTGGGACCGCCTGAATGCTAACGAGATTGGCTGGGACGAGGTACCCGCATTCAGGGAGAGCCTGGAGAAAGCATATGATCTGTATAAAGACGGATATATGCAGAGCACGGTACTTTCCGACGATTACAACAGCATACCGGCGGCAATGAGCAGCGGCGATTATGCCATGACAGTGGGCTCAAATACCACGGTAAGGGATTTACTGAATGCTTATCCGGATATTCAGTTTGATATGTTCCCCTATCCTGTATATGAGGGGGAGGACGAATATCTTACCATCAGCCAGCTGGATGCAGAGTTCTTTATTCCAAAAGATGCAAAGCATATCGAGGAGGCAAAGAAGTTTCTGAACTTCATGGCACAGCCCGAGCAATGCGATACGGCTCAGAAGGCAGCCTCTTTTGTTCCGAACGTAAAAGGTGCCAAGGAACCTGAATTTGACGAATTTGAAGGACGTTTATATGAAGAATACAATAAGACAGGGAAGACAGTATTGGAAATGAATGCCTATATGAAGGTTGACTTAAACGATCTCTGGGTATATTTCCAGGATATGTTTGCGGGAGCGAAGACACCGGAAGAAGTGCTTTCTTCCTGGGATGCTACTTTTGAAGAACTGATGAAGTCAAAAGGCATAGAAAATTTCTAAACCGAAAAACGAATATAAGGCACCGGACAGTCCGGAAGGAGCGTATGAAAGGCGGGCTTCTGTCAGACTGGGCGGTGCCTTTCTTCTTAATTTCCTTCGATATAATCATGATAGAAAGGCAAGGTGCATCACAATGCGACGGACCAGACACTTATATACATATCTGCTAATCCTGCCGGCACTGCTGATATTTGGAATCTTTTTTGTGGTACCCAGCATCTACGGAATATACTATTCCCTGACAGACTGGACGATAGGGAAGGATACCATCAGTTTTGTGGGGCTTGAGAATTATAAGACGATTTTTCAAAGCGGTGAACTGAAACATGCCATATATAATACCTTCGTATACGCCATTATTGTGGTGATCGGGAAAAATGTCAATGGGCTTCTGCTGGCGCTGGCGGTAAACACAAAGACAAAACTGCGCGGATATTTCCGGGTGATTTTCTTTCTGCCATGCGTGATCTCTACGATCATCATTGGGCTTGTGTTTGTGCCCATTTTACATCCTAACGGAATTCTGAATGAATTTCTGGGGCATGTGGGCCTTCAGGCCCTGCAGCAGGAATGGCTGGTGGATACCAGGATCGTGATGGTCTCCATAGCGGGGGTGTCAATCTGGCAGTGGAGCGGGTATCATATGGTTGTTTATCTCGCCGGCCTGCAGGCAATACCGGCGTCTTATTATGAAGCGGCGAAGATAGACGGGGCCAGCGCCCTGCAGAGGTTTACGAATATTACGTTTCCGATGCTGGCCCCTGCATTTAATATTAATATGCTGTTAAGCCTGATCGGGGGGCTTAAGGTATTCAGCGAGCCTTATGCACTTACGAACGGAGGACCCGGAAATGCGTCTCAGGTAATTGCACTGGAAGTGTTCTCTAAGTTTGGAAGAGGCCAATGGGGGCTGGGCACCGCATTGAATGTTACGCTGGCGGTTTTCGTCTCGATTATCTGTATTCCGGTGCTATATAATATGCGGAAAAGGGAGGTGGAGGAATAATGTATGGCAGAAAAAAAGAGAAAATAACGAAGGTACTTCTGCAGATCGTGCTGATTCTGATTTCTTTGGTTATTGTGATTCCGCTTCTGATTATGCTGCTGGGGGCTTTTAAGAATTCGGCAGAAGTAACAGCGTTTGATCTGACACTTCCGGAGCAATGGCTGGTGGAAAATTTTAAAACCGTCTTTGAACAGGGGAAATTACTGCTGGCATTTAAGAACAGTATTCTGATCACCATAGCTTCCACCGTGATCACAATATTCACAAGCTCACTGGCATCCTTTATTCTTGCCCGGCGAAAGACCAGGTTTTCCAGATTCTTGTATTATTTTTTCTTTATCGGCACGATTATCCCGATGCAGATTATGCCTACGATTCGTTTATTTACGGTGCTGGATATCTATGGCGGTTATCTGAATGTTATCATTTTATATACGGCGATCAACATCCCCTTCAGCTGTTTTCTGTACACCGGATTTATACGGGGGATTCCGGGGGTGCTGGATGAATCCGCATTTATCGAGGGGGCATCCACACTGCAGACGTATTTCTATATCATACTTCCGCTCCTGAAATCATGTAATATCACCGTATTGATTCTTCTGTTCACAGGAATATGGAATGAAATCAATATTCCGCTTTACTTCTTAAACGACCCGGCAAAGAGGACGCTGCCCCTTTCTGTGTATCAGTTTTTCGGAATGTATGGGGGGAGTAACTGGAATCTGGTGTTTGCAGACCTGACACTAGCGGCGCTGCCGGTGATCCTGCTGTTTTTGTTTATGCAGAAGCAATTTATCAGCGGTCTGACAGAAGGAGCGGTAAAAGGCTGATGTTTGACTTTTCAGTGTTATTTGGGATAATAAAGGAGGAACAGTCATGCAGACCAGGAGGAGAGAGATCAGTATGAATTTTAAGTTCAGGACAAAACTATATGTCGTATTTTCTGTTATTATCTTATTTGCAGCAGCATCTTTCAGCCTGTTTATCCGAATGCACATCTTTAAACAGATGGAAGAAGAGTCAGCCCATAATGATATGCAGCTATGCATAAAAATATCCGAAAATGTAGACACCTATATCGAAAAAATGGATGATATTACGAAAAAACTGATCTCAAATCCGGGACTTCTGCAGATTATGCGGGAGGTGAAAAACAATCCCAAAGCACTGTCGGACTATGAGGAATTAAAGAGGAACCGAGAAATCGCAGCCATTGTTTCCAATGCGATTACGCTGACCTCTTTTCCTCATGTCAATGTATATCTTTACAGTCAGGATGGTTCTTTTTCTTATATATACAACCAGCACAAAAGCAATTTTGAATCTGCCCTTACAATGGAGGATAATGGAGAAAAACTGGGGAGGAAGGAGCTTGTTATCTATGCGGATCATGACAGCGGCGCCCCGGATGAACAGGGTGCAACGATATCATTTATCCGTGCGGTCTTTGATGTAAGCGCCAACAGATATGGTTATATTGAGGTGCAGTCAGATTATAAGAAGCTGGATGAAATCTGCAACATTAACCATATAGGCAATGTATTTCTTTTGAATGATAAAGGCGATATCGTATATCCGTCCAGTTCCGTTTCTGCAGAGGAGAGCGGTTTATTAAAAAGAAATTTGGCACAAAAGAATAAAAGCGGTGTATTTAGCCTGGAAAACCATATGTACTTTTATGCCTCATCAGATTATTCGGGGATCACGACTTATATACAGTATCCAAAAGATACGATATATTCCTCAATGAAATTACTGCAGCATACTACAATTATCTTTTTTGTGTGCGTGACGGCTGCTGCAATTCTGATGGTAGTTGTATTTTCGCGGATGCTGGTAAAGCCTCTCCAGGAACTGCGCAACAGCGTATTGAAGGTTACCTATGAGAATATGGGGCTGAATCTGGAGGATGTCTCTAATAATGAAATTATCGAGCTTAAAGATGCGTTCCAGAAGATATTGGATGATCTGAAATTAGCGGCTTTCAGAGAAATCGAGTCCAATAAGGCGGAGGCAGGGGCGAGGCTTTCTGCCCTGCAGGCGCAGATTTCCCCGCATTTTATCCATAATGTTCTGTATTCGATCAGCATCTCTGCAAGAGAAGGCCGCACAGAGGACGCACAGGCCATGTGCAAACAGCTTTCGGACATGCTGCGCTATACGGTGAATTCCAATGCACATACGGTAACACTTGGAGAGGAGATACAATACATTACAAATTATCTTGCACTTCAGAAGCAGTACTATGAAGATTTCCTGCAATATCAGATTGAGGTGCAGGAGGAGGCGCGTTCCATCCTGATCCCCAGGCTTTGTATACTTCCATTTGTAGAAAATGCCATACAGCATGCTTTTGAGGGACAAAAGCCGCCCTATCATATCTGTGTAACGGCAATCGCCAGCGACGGGAAATGGAGAGTTGAGGTCAGAGACAATGGGAGAGGATTTTCAAGGGATAAAATTAAAGAGATCGAAAACAGGATGAAAGAAGAAAGCCTGGTCATCAATATGGAAGACAGCCCTGAGGGGGAACCAGGCATGGGAGGATTGGGGATTCTGAACACACTCCTTCGGCTGAGAATCTTTTTTGCGGGAGATTTTGAATTCAGTATCAAGAATAATTCTCCGGCAGAAGGCGCTGCAGTCTGTCTGGGCGGCAGATTCATATCTGAGGATGAGTAGTGTCTAATAAGTTATGGAAAACGCAAATACTAACAAAAGGGGTCTGACCCCTTTGCACAGGGGGAGGGATGAAACATGTATAAGTTTCTTGTTGCGGAGGACAGCAAAGTCATCTTAAGAGACATTGTCCATCTCATAAATGAAGCGGGCTATGATTCCGTTATTAAAACGGCATATGACGGGGAAACTGCTCTGGAGCTTTTAAAAGACTTTGAGCCGGATATCATCTTTACGGACATCAAAATGCCGGTCATAGACGGGCTGACACTCATCCAGAAGGCCAAGGCGCTTTATCCGGGGGTTAAAAGCGTTATTATCAGTGGATATGCAGACTTTACCTTTACCCACGAGGCTCTGATGCTGCAGGTAGACGACTATATCATGAAGCCTGTGGATGCAGGGGAGTTTGCAGTGATTTTAAAGAAGCTGACCATGAAGGCGGACAGCAAAAAGGTAGAGGAGGAAGAATCCGCCCTGCAAAAGATGATTCAGGAAGGCATTGGAGCAGAGGAGAGCGGATTCCCGGGACGTTACATGCTCTCTTTGGTACGGGTAGGGCTTTTTCAGCAGTATGCGGCGCCCTTATCAAAGGAACTGGTCAAAGAAATCATGACAGAGAACAAGGCGGGGCCGGATGTTCGGACAGCAAACACCAGACTGAACAGTGAAAAAATCTTGATGTTTAATCTGGAAAGGAGTTCCCCAAAGAGGATTATGCTGTTAAATAATTTACTTTTATCGGAACTGCGGAAGAAGTATACACGCGTTAATATTATCTGTTCGGGCTGTCTTACGGATATTACCCAGCTTCATATGCAGTATACGCATCTCTCTAACCGGCTGGGAAGAATGGTGATGCTGGACTGCAGCAAAGTCTTTGAGGATGAGAAGTATACGGAGGTGAGAGAGCGCTATATCCGGCAGAAAGAGGAGATCGAAGTATTCCGCAGGAAAATAGAATGGATTCTGAAAAATAAGGCTGCAGATGATTACCACAAAGAAATCCATAAGAATATTCTTTCCTGGGAAGAAAAGCATTATACCGTGGTGGTACTGCGGAAATTCCTTTTGGCGCTGCTGGATGAAATGTTCGCGGCAGCAGGCGGGAATGGAGAACTGGCGGATGAGCCGGGTACGTTGGCGGATCAGATACTGAATGACTGCAGAAGGTACGGGGAACTGGAAGAATGCCTGCAGGGGTACGGCGAATTTATGTCGGCCTCAAAAGAGGACAAAAGCGGAGTATCGATGGAGGCTGCGTACAAATTGGCCGAATATATGCAGGCGAATCTGTATAAGAACTTATCTCTGCAGGAAATAGCGGATTATTTTGATATCTCGCCGTCCTATATCTGCAGGCTGTTTAAAGTATATTACAGTGATACCCCGATCAGTTATTATAACAGGCTTAAAATCAATGAAGCAAAAATGATGCTGGAGGAATACGAGAACATACGGGTGAAGGATATTGCAGAGATGCTGGGGTTCAGTGATCAGTATTACTTCAGTAAAGTGTTTAAACAGCAGTATGGAGTCAGTCCAATCGTGTATAAGTCGCAGATGCAAAAGGATATTGCGGACGAAACGGGCGGCTGAAGATAAAGCTTGAGACTGCCGGAAAAAGTGGGCCTTAGCGCAGTGGGCCGATACGTTCAAAATATTCCCTCCCTCAGTCTATGATATTCCATTTACCATCAGCCCTGCGGGACGTATAATCTGTTCATAAAACCTAGCGATCCATCCGGCATCGGACGCCGGCAGGCACGAGAGGAAATTCTGAATCATATGAAGAGAGGACAAGGAGGATTTTATGAGCAGTTATGGTATGAAAGCAGTGGAATTTGCCCTGAAATATCCACCCATGGGAATTGAAAAAAGACGAGAGCTTCTCCCTTATAAAAGTGTGAGCAGCCTGTATCCGGCTAAGGCGGATGAAGATGTTCTGGTGACTGCAAACGGGAGGCAGAGAATTGATATTGTGGGGGACCCTTATCATGAACGCGTAATTTACCGCCGTGAAAGGATCATGGATATGCGCTGGAAGGACACTCCAGAGCCGCCGGATGTGGCTTATGCGATCCCGGAAGCGAGAAATTATCTGAAACAGGGGAAGTTTGAAGAGGCTGCAAGGGTGATGGACGAAGCAACGAAAGCAGCGGGGTATGATCAGTGGATAGACAGCCGCCCCTTTGGCGTTGAATTTCCGCGCCTGCATCCGCGTCTCCATTCGGTGATTGAGCTGCTGACCGAAATCGAAGAAGGAAAGGAGCGCTGCGATTATCTGCGGTATCTTGATATGATGTCGGGAGAAGCAGTGGTGCGCATACAGGACGAAAAAGGAGGCGTTCTCCGCAGGTCTTTCGTTTCCTTTGATAAAGAGGCGGTTGTGCAAAAAACAGAGCGCCTGAATAAAGAGCAGTTTGATATGAACATACGCTTTGTTGCACCGGGGGGGTACGATCTTCCCGACCATTTCGACCAGTTTGTGCTTGTTACCTATAACGATATGTATCGGATAGAAGGCAGCGATGTGGAAATCAAGACAACGCCCGAAAGCTGCACGGTATCATTGGCATATGACCCGCAGTTCGGTGAACGTGGGTACTGCTGCTGTTCTGTGATCCGCACGGATGGAAAGGTGTCCTGCAGAGAGGGCGGTTATCTGCAGGTGGAGGGAGCAAAGGAGATCACCATTATTTCCCGGACCGTAAAATATGAAGAAGCATACCGCCATTCTCTGGCAGAGCAGGTGCTGGAGGAAGTGAACCAAATCCAGGATTCCTATGAAGATATGCTGGCGGCAAACCGGGCATATCTGGAGCCTTTGATGGAACGCTCCGTGATACGGCTTGACGGGGATTGGGCTATGGCGGCAGAGGAACTGCTCAACGAACAGCACGGCGGCGGTGAGTTAAGTGCTATGATGCTGGAAAAGCTGTACGATATGGGACGTTTCTTTATGATAACGGACACCGGAGATGATCCGCCGTCCCTGTTCCAGCATAATATTAATACCAACCTGCAGGTGTGTTCCGGGAACATGACAGGGCTGCCTGAAATCATGGATACATATTTCAAATTCTACGAGGACAAATTCGATGACTTCCGCCTGAATGCAGAGCGTTTCTACGGAGCGAGGGGTGTACTTGGAAACATTCACTGTGATTATAATTCAGGTAAGTTCTATCAGTTTTCAATTGTATATCCACATTACTGCTGGACCGCATGTCTGGGATGGATATATAACGAGTTCTGGGGGCACTATCTGGTGACAGGTGACAAAGAATTCCTGCGTGAACGTATTGTCCCGGGACTGAAGGAAATCGCATTATTTTATGAAGACTATCTCTCTGATGTGGATGAAAATGGAAAGGTAATGTTCTATCCGAGTTATTCGCCGGAAGATCCTTCTATGAATGATTATCACGTACCCTTCCCGAAGGACGTCTATGCAATGAATGTGAATTCGCTGATGGATGTGATGGTATGCAGAGAGGTACTGGATAACCTGATGGAGGCGTGTGAGGTTCTTGGCCTGGACGAACCGGATCTTCCGAAATGGAAAGCGCTCAGGGGCAGGCTGCCGGACTATCTGATGGATGAGGACGGGGCGATTAAGGAGTGGTCCTTCAAGTATTCAGGGGAAAACTATGATCACAGGCACGTCTCCCACCATTATGATATCTGGCCGGGGAGGGCTGTCTCACCGGAGAAAACGCCGGAGCTTGTAAAGCCGTTTATCCTTTCCAACCGGAAACGGGGGCATCAGGATGATTCTGCCCATGGCGTCATCCATCGGTATTTTACGGCGGTAAGGCTGGGCGATCTGCCGGATGCCATGCATAACCTCCGTACCCTGATGGAGCACGGCTACGTAACACGTACATTGAACACTGTGCACTATCCATACCGGGTATTCTGTCCGGACCTGCTGGGGGCTATGCCGGCAATTGTCCTGGAAATGCTGGTATATTCCGATGAAGGTTTTATAAAGCTGCTGCCTGCAGTTCCCGGGGATTTAAGCAAAGGAAATCTGGAAGGAATGTGGCTTTATACATTTGCTAAGATTGAGAAGATGAGCTGGGATATGGATGCCGGAAAAGCGGAGGTTGAAATATTTAGTATGGAAGACCAGGTGATTTATGTTTCTTTCCCGGTGGGCTACAAGGAGATGCGGGTTGACGGGAAGCTGTATGATAAAGACGAAAATGGAGCCGATATAGAATTTAAAAAGAATGCAGTGGTTCATTTAGAATATTTATTCTGAGCAAAGGGCACCCCGTAATGCATGCCCCTGTGGGGCGGGTTTGCAGCAAGCTGCAAATTAATGTATGAAAAAGGAGGCGGAATATGGAACGGCTGGAAATATGCAGACCGGCAGAAATAAAAGAGGTACAGATTCAGGATACTTTCTGGTCACAGTATATGGAATTAGTAAGGGATACGGTGATTCCCTATCAGTGGGAGATTCTGAACGACCGGGTGCCGGACGTTGAGCGAAGCCATGCGGTTCGGAATTTTAAAATTGCAGCAGGCATGGACAAAGGCTGTTTTTATGGGGAGGTGTTCCAGGACAGCGACCTGGCAAAATGGCTGGAGGCTGCGTCATACTGTCTGGAGAGCGCTCCGGAGCCTGAGCTGGAAGCCGTCATGGATGAGGTGATTGATCTTATAGCCGCGGCCCAGCAGGAGAATGGGTATCTGGATACCTATTTTTCGATAGGGAATCAGGAAAAGGAATGGACCAATCTGTATGAATGCCATGAGATGTATTGCGCCGGACATATGATGGAGGCGGCGGCTGCCTATTACAGAGCGACAGGAAAGAGAAAGCTGCTGGACGTGATGTGCAGATGTGCGGATCATATTGCGGAACATTTCAGGAAAGGGGGACAGAAGGGGTATCCGGGCCATCAGGAGATAGAACTTGCGCTGGTTAAACTATATGAAGCGACGGATAACAGGGAGTATCTGGAGCTAAGCTGTTATTTTTTGGAGGAGCGTGGCAGGGAACCGAATTATTTCGTATGGGAATGGGAGAATTTACGCCAAAAATGTTCCTTTAAGACAAACCTGCCGGTGGAGAGTCCTGACCTGGTTTATAACCAGTCACATTTGCCTGTGCATGACCAGACTTCGGCAGCAGGCCATGCAGTCAGGGCAATGTATATGTATGCGGCAATGGCGGATGTGGCAAGGGCCGCAGGCAGCAGGGAAATGTACCAGTCATGCAGACGGCTCTGGGAAAATGTGGTGGAACGGCAGATGTATATTACCGGGGCGATAGGCTCCACGCGGACAGGAGAGGCTTTCACCGCGGATTATGACCTGCCCAATGAGACAGCATATGCGGAGACGTGCGCCTCCATCGGATTGATCTTTTTTGCGCATCGAATGCAGATGATAGAGGCAGACGGGATATATGGGGATGTTATGGAAAAGGCATTATATAATGTAGTTCTAAGCTCCATGTCGCGTGACGGAAGACATTTCTTCTATGTGAATCCGCAGGAAGTCTGGCCTCTGGCTAATGAAAAGAATCCGGACCGGAGGCATGTGCAAACAAAACGCCAGAAATGGTTTGGCTGTGCGTGCTGTCCGCCTAATATCGCAAGACTGCTCTCTTCTCTGGGAAAATACGTGTATTCCTATGGAAAACATACGCTGTACGTCCATCTCTATATAGCCGGGGAAGCAAGGATAAAAACAGGCCATGGTGAATTCTTCGTACGGCAGAACGGCAATTATCCGTGGGACGGTGATATCCGGCTTACGTTGTGTTCAGTGCCGGATGCGGACAGCAGGATTGGGGTGCGGATCCCGGGATGGTGCCGTGAGTTTGAAATACGGCAGAATGGAAAAAAGGTAGAATGCCGGGTGGAAAAGGGGTATGCATATCTTGAAAATGGCATCCGGGCGGGAGATGAGATACATCTGCTGTTCTTTATGGCCGCAGAACTGATCCAGGCAAATCCAAAGGTTCGGGCAGATGCCGGAAAGGCTGCAATTCAAAGAGGGCCGGTTGTGTACTGTCTGGAAGAGGAAGACAACGGAAGCAATCTTTCGGCAATTCGGTTAGATACGGACTGTGGACTGCAGATTGCTGAAACTGTACTGCCCGGCGGCATACCAGCAATTACGGCAAAGGGATATCGTACGGAAGAAGACGGATGGGCGGCGGGGCTCTACCGGCCATATATACGGCAGGAGAACGAAGTGACAGTAAAAGCGGTACCCTATTTCCTCTGGGGGAACAGAGAGCCGGGCGAAATGCTGGTGTGGGTGCGCGTGTAAAGGAGGAAGCCAATGATACATTATCGGAATCCAATCATCCCGGGATTTTACCCTGACCCGAGCATTTGCCGGGTGAAAGAAGACTACTTTCTGGTGACCAGTTCCTTTGAATACTTTCCAGGAATCCCTCTGTTCCACAGCCGGGATCTGGTTCACTGGGAACAGATTGGGCATGTTCTGACCAGAAAAACGCAGGCATTGCTGGAAAAGTGTCCGGCTTCCGGAGGCATATGGGCGCCTTCAATACGTCACCATAAAGGCAGATTCTATGTGTCAGCCACGAACTTCAGCCATGGAGGAAATTTCTTTGTCTGGACAGACGATATTTATGGAGAGTGGTCTGACCCAATGTGGATGGAGCAGGGCGGGATCGATCCTTCCCTGTTCTTTGACTCTGACGAATGCGTATATTTAACAAGCACCTATGACCTGCCGGACAGCCAAGCGATTGGGCAGTGCCGGATGGATATCGATACCGGGAAGAGGCTTTCCGATACGAAGATCATCTGGGAAGGGAGCGGAGGCAAATATCCCGAGGGCCCCCACATGTTTAAGCGGGAGGGATGGTACTACCTGCTGGCAGCGGAAGGTGGAACGGAGTACGGTCATATGGTTACGATTTCAAGAGGAACCTCCCCATGGGGTCCGTTAGAAAGCTGTCCGCATAACCCGATACTGACCCACCGTGATACGATGCTGCATCATTTTCAGGCAATCGGGCACGGGGACGTAACCGATACAAAAGAAGGGGACTTCTGGATGGTATTCCATGGGATTCGGACAAGCCAGTATATGCTCCATCATCTGGGCCGGGAAACCATGCTTGCCCCTGTTACATGGGACGAAAACGGATGGCCTGTGGTGAATCAGGGGGAAAAGATTCTGAAAAACATGGAGGTCATGCGGCTTCCGGAGGAAGATTATGAGATCAGATTGGAGGATCCGGATTCCTTTTATGGTTCTGTCTTGCCTAAGGTGTGGAATTATTTGAGGAACCCGGATCTGAGCCGGTACAGCCTTACTGACAGGAAGGGAAGCCTTAAGCTGGCCGGTGGGGATGAGACATTGGATGAACTATGTTCACCTGCATTTGTGGGGCGGAGGCAGCAACACTTTTGTATGCGGGCTGAGGTATGGCTGGATGCCGAACCGCAGGGCCTGCAGGAGCGTGCGGGATTAACGGTTTATCATACGAATGAGCACCATTATGATCTTGCTGTATCATGCAGGGAGGGGAAACGGTGTGTAATTCTGTATAAAAGGGTGGGCGATATGCAGACGGAGAGCCAGCCCTTATTTTTGTACGGTCCGGGAAAAGTGCTTCTGAGGATTGAATCTGATGAACTGGAGTATCGTTTTCTTGCGGGAAGAGATGAGAATCATCTGCAAATGGCAGGCAGCGGGAGGACACAGCTTTTATCAACAGAGTGTATGCCCATGACCTTCACCGGATGCTATGTGGGGGTGTTTGCTGAAAAAACAGACGCTTGGTTTGAGCGGTTTCAATACCGTCCGATATAGAGGATGGGGGAAAAGCATTGCTATGCACGGCCTATAGCCCGTACAAAGTTACAAATAAACCACCCCGCCCATGATATGAAAATCAACTAGCCCCTATTCATATATTTTCTTTCCATAATATGGTATAATTAGTTGAAAAAAATATTAAAGTCAGTAGTATAGAGGAGGATTCTTATGAGATTTGCATTTATCATTATGGGAGAGGATTTTGATTCACTGAAAGATTGTGCCAGTATACACGAGGGAGCGGTGCAGACAATAGGCGTATCAAGTGTGGAAGAAGCATGCGAAGTATCAAAAAAGCTATATGAAGAAGGGATAGATTGCATTGAACTCTGCGGTGCTTTTGGAGAAGCGGGAGCTAAATCAATTATTGATGTTACAGAGAATAAGATTCCGGTCGGATATGTGACTCATCTGCGGGAACAGGATGAGATTTTTGAAAAGGTGTTCAGCGGAATGTTATGATAACCAAGGTGCAGCCCATAACTCATGCTCTTCGGCAATGCTGCAGAAGAAGGTATTTAATAGATTTAGAATGAGTATATGAGAATAATTTAAGGAGTGCAAATAAGGACGCTGTGATAAATAAATAGCGTCCTTTTTTTGTACCCCGTTACCAACTATAATAGACTTACAATTGAAAAAGTATGAAGAAAATATAAGGAGGCACAACATGGAGAAATGTTATTTGGCCGTTGATATCGGGGCATCCAGCGGACGCCATATGCTTGCATATATGGCCGAAGGCAGGATGCGTCTCGAGGAAGTGTACCGCTTTCCGAATGGCATGGATAATAAGGACGGTACCTTGTGCTGGGACGTAGAGCGTTTATTCAATGAGATCAAAAACGGGCTGAAAAAGTGTAAAGAGCTCGGAAAGATCCCGGTTTCGATGGGGATTGATACCTGGGGCGTTGATTATGTGCTGCTTGATAAAGAAGATAAGATTCTGGGAGATACCGTAGGATACCGTGACAGCCGTACCAATGGGATAGACAAGAAGGTATACGAGAAGATCACTCCGGAGGATTTGTATGCAAGAACAGGAATCCAAAAGCAGGTCTTCAATACCATTTACCAGCTGATGGCGGTGAAGGAGAGTCATCCGGAACATCTGGAGCAGGCGGAGGCAATCCTTATGATTCCGGATTATTTCCATTTCCTGCTGACCGGTGTTAAGAAGAATGAATACACCAATGCCACAACAGGGCAGCTGATTAATCCTACGACAAACGACTGGGATTACGAGATGATCGATATGCTGGGATATCATACAAAAATGTTCCGTCCGGTATCTATGCCGGGCACTGTGGTTGGCAATTTCACAAAAGAAATCCAGGAAGAAGTTGGCTTTGACTGTAAAGTCATACTTCCTGCCACTCATGACACCGGCTCAGCAGTACTGGCCGTTCCGACCAACGATGATAATGCAATCTACATAAGCTCGGGTACCTGGTCACTGATGGGGATCGAAAGAAAAGAAGCAGACTGCTCTATGGAAAGCATGCAAGCCAACTTTACAAACGAAGGCGGCTATGACCACAGATTCCGCTTTCTAAAGAACATTATGGGATTATGGATGATCCAGTCAGTAAAAAAAGAGTTTGCGGAGGATCTGTCCTTTGCAGAAATCTGCGACAGGGCGTCCAAAGAAACGATTCCATCCATAGTAGACTGTAATGACGACTGTTTCCTGGCACCTGAGAGCATGATAAAGGCAGTGCAG
Organism: Eubacterium sp. BIOML-A2; assembly: GCF_009680135.1. Taxonomy (NCBI): domain Bacteria; kingdom Bacillati; phylum Bacillota; class Clostridia; order Eubacteriales; family Eubacteriaceae; genus Eubacterium; species Eubacterium sp. BIOML-A2. The sequence goes on along the minus strand of NZ_WKZK01000015.1, from coordinate 35,053 downwards.
GATTTCTGCAGCAGAACAGGACAGCAGGTTCCGCTGACCGTTGGAGAGATTGCGGCAGTCATATACAACAGCCTTGCAAAATGCTATGGCGATACCGTGAAGGAGATCGAAGCAATCACAGGCAATACATACGACACGATCTACGTAGTGGGCGGTGGCGCCAATGCCGGATATTTGAATGAGTTGACTGCAAAATATACCGGAAAGAAAGTTTCGGCAGGCCCCACCGAGGCAACTGCAATCGGCAATGTAACCGTTCAGATGATGCATGATGGCGTGTTTGCAAGCCTTCCAGAGGCGCGGATATGTATCGATCGGTCATTTGATATAAAGAAGTACGATGAAAATGGAAAACAATTCTGACAATGAGATGCAAAGGGGTCAGACCCCTTTGAAAAATGAAGGAGGATTTACGATGACAACGAAGGAAAGATATGAATCAGCGAAAGAGATCTATGGGAAAATTGGTGTGGATACTGATAAGGTTCTGGAAACATTAAAGTCTGTTCCGATTTCTATGCACTGCTGGCAGGGGGATGATGTTGGTGGGTTTGACAGTGAGGGGGCGCTTACAGGCGGTATCCAGGCTACAGGAAATTATCCTGGTAAAGCAAGAACACCGGAAGAACTGATGGCAGATATCGACAAGGCTTTGAGCCTGATACCAGGAACACACAGAATCAATGTTCATGCAAGTTATGCTATTTTTGAAGAAGGCGAATGGGTAGACCGTGATAAGCTGGAGCCAAAGCATTTTGCTAAATGGGTGGAGTTTGCTAAGGAAAGAGGTCTTGGATTGGACTTCAACCCGACCTACTTCTCACACCCGAAGGCCGATGAATATACTCTGACAAGCCCGGATGAAGAGATCCGTAAGTTCTGGATCGAGCATGGAAAAGCCTGCATCCGCATCTCTCAGTATTTTGCTGAGGAACTGGGAACGCCTTGTCTGATGAACATCTGGATTCCGGATGGTTTTAAGGATATTCCGGCTGACAGGCTTGGACCGAGAGCGAGATATAAAGATTCTCTGGATCAGATTCTGGGAATTGACTATGATAAAGAAAAAGTGCTGGTATGCCTGGAGTCTAAGGTGTTTGGTATTGGCCTGGAAGCTTACACAGCAGGTTCAGCAGAGTTTACGATGAATTACGTGATGAACAAGGGGATTGTGCCTCTGATGGACAATGGACATTATCATCCGACAGAAGTAGTTTCTGATAAGATTTCATCTATGCTTCTCTTCAATGATAAGATTGCTCTTCATGTAACAAGACCAATCCGCTGGGACAGTGACCATGTAGTACTGCTGGATGATGAGACAAAAGAGATTGCAAAAGAGATTGTAAGAAATGATGCTCTAAACAGAGTGATCATCGGCCTTGACTTCTTTGATGCAAGTATCAACAGAATCTCCGCATGGGTAGTGGGAATGAGAAATATGCAGAAGGCTCTGATGTGTGCGATGTTAAGCCCCAATGCACGGCTGAAAGAACTGCAGGATACACAGCAGTTTACAGAGCTGATGGCAATGCAGGAAGAACTGAAATGCTATCCGTTTGGCGATGTATGGAATTATTTCTGCGAAATCAACAATGTTCCGGAGAGAGAAGACTGGTTTAAAGAAGTTCAGAACTATGAGGCGGAAGTACTTTCTAAAAGAGCCTAACCTTAGATGATCTTTAGCAAAACTGTTGCTTTTGTGGAGATTTTCCTCCACTTAGAATCAAAAATAAATACCTTACCAAAGAAATGGCTCAGATACCGTTACTATGCGCGGCTCCTGTGCCGTGAACAGTAACGACAGCGGTTCGGTATAAGAAGAAATCTAAAATTGACATTTAAAGCAAATTTGTTATAATATACTTAACAAGACAGCCGGGATTGATAGATGAAGTCTATCCGTACCGGGTAAGATGTTATTTCAAAGAGTAATCGCCTATCCTACCAAGACGGGGCGATTACTTTTTTTGCTTATCATAGAAACTTTTCACAAGCGTAATGATAGCAATAATCATCAATACAAATGTAAATAAGTTATCGTATGTAACATACATAAGCACCACCCCTTTCGTTATACTCCGAAACGGATGGATCCGCCCTCCCGGCTGCCTGGGTAAGTATACTATTTTTGATGGGGTTATTCAGGACTGCCCGGCTGATCTATTCCTTAAGCCGCTTCAAATCCAGATAAAGTCCTTCTACCGTATGCACACGTATTCTGTCAGAAAAGCCGTATTCCTCCATTGCCTCTGTTTCATTCAAACGAAACAGGCAGACTGTTACCGTCTGTTTCTGTCCGTCAATAATCCAGTACTCGCGGACTCCCAGCTCTCTGTACAAATGAACCTTTTCAGAACAATCCAGCTCTTTGCTGTCAGGTGAGACGACTTCCGCAGCGAAAACAGGAACTTCTGTAATCTTATATCCAATGATTCTGCCGGGATGCAGAATTATGGCAATATCGGGAATCAGTATAGTATTTCCTCCATTGAGGTAAAAACGAATGGGAAAGGTAACAGCTTTGCAGGGAGAAAAAGATTCTTTGCCATATGATACAATCTGACAGAGTAATTCCGTGATGACAGCCTGATGCATAAATGAAACAGGAGGTCGGGTTAGAATATATCCGTTCATTAGCTGGGTATGAAGAGAAGAAGGCAGCAGTTCATAATCCTGGCGGGAGCACTGCCCCTGCTTTTGGGCAATCCAGTCAGGTAAACAGCTTTCCGATTGTGCGCCATTTAACACAGGCTTCCTAGCATTATCATTTGTCTGGCTGTCCTGGGAAAGATCTTTAAAATTACTCATGGAGCGCCTCCTTTACAGTTGAGAGTACTCTTGATATAGATCCATTTTACATGCAAAGGCAGGCAGAGTCATGCAGTTACAAACTGCTTGACATACTAAGCAGTAGCTAAATTTGTGCCGCCTGTGTTATGATGGAAAGGGAAGGAAGTGAGGACGGATGAAAGAAAAACAGAATAAAGCGGGAGGCGGTTCGGCGGAGGGGGAACGAAAAAAAGAAGATCTATCCAAGATAAGCCGTTACCCCGGGATTCAGATGGCAAGAACAGGAAAGTGGCTGCGTTTCGTCTGCAAGATTCAGAACATACCCGTAAAAAAGATCTGCGAATGCCTTGGCCTGGGATGCCCCCAGTCGGTCTATGGCTGGTTTGGAGGGAGAACACTGCCATCTCTGGATAACTTCTACACGTTAAGCCAGATGCTGCACATGCCCCTCGATGAGCTCATCATAAACTGGGATGAGCAGCTGCCCGGAGGGTTTTGCAAAAGGGTGGGGAAGGCCGGCATAAGAATCCTGTCATACCGCCTGAAGCTTTAGTATGCAAGATAACTGATGTGACCGGCTGAATGTTCCATAAAGAGTTCAAGATGGAACACTCAGCCGATCACATAATTCATCAGACATCCTGACGGGATCTCTCCAGAAAACATTTGAAAGCCTTCAAAGAATAATTCATGATCAGAGAATCAGGCATCCCGGCAAGCCGCGCCAGTTCCAGCGAAAAGGTAAAGTCTCCGACATGCTTTGTGCCGTGGCTGTCACTTGCGAATATAACCGGGTAATGATAATGTCTGCATAGATTTAAGATCATCAGATCGTTAAACCGGGTATCTCCCCGGTAGCCGTCAGGGCTTAAGGAACTGTTGTTTATCTCCAGAAGAACATCATATTTCATGGCCGCCTTTACAATTTCCAGATAATCAACCGGATACTTTACATCATCACAGTGTCCGATAATACGGACATAGGGATTTTTCATGGCGGCAATGTATGCGGCTGTATTCTCCTCCATGGTGCCGGGTTTTTTAACCGGTTTATGAATGCTGGCGATTACATAATCCAGTTTTGCAAGTATGGAATCCTCCAGATCCAGCTTTCCTTCATTATTTAAAATATTTGCTTCCGCACCATAAAGCATCTCCACTCCCAGACGCTCCTTTTGGGCATAGAACAGGCTGCGAAAATAAGATGGCTTTCCGCCGCCGCAGGTGGCAGGGCCGTGGTCGGATATTCCGAGCATTTTCAGATTCCTGGAAGCAGCGGCTTTTGCCATGTCTGTGATGGTTGCAGTAGAGGCATGTCCGCTTGCTATTGTGTGCGTATGTATATCAAATTGGAAAGAAGACATAATCATTAGGCCTTTCTATCTATAATTAATGAACACTTTCATCAAAAAAATCCTAATATATAGTATGCGCGATGCTCTTTGGTTTGTCAATAAAAAACTAAAATAAAAAATGAAAATACCAATAAAAACAACAAAATTAGTGTTGGGATTGGTTGGATTCACATATAAAAATCGTTAAAATCATGTTGCTTCGTGTTGACTTCTGAGTATTGTTCAAGTATAATAATTAAGACTGGGTGGAGATTCATTAAAACCCGGCGGGGGATGCATATTGCGGCTTAAGCAGATGCTGCAGTGCGGCCGCCGCAGGCGGAGCTTTGATTTATCTTCGGAAGGTTAATATTCTATGTGTAGATGCAGGCTGTATTTATACATAAGGAAAGGAGTAACAAAGCAAATGGGACTATATACCTATGACAGTACGGACATACCAAAGTCAGATCGTATTCCAAAGCTTGTGGAGAACCTGTATGCCAAGATGCCGGAGATAGAATCAGCCAGAGCCGTTCTTTTGACGGAATCCTATAAGCAGACAGAGAGCGAGCCGGTGATTATCCGCCGTGCAAAGGCATTTCAGCATATTTTGGAAAACATTCCGATTATCATCCGTGACCTGGAGCTGATTGCAGGCAGCACAACGCTTGCGCCAAGAGGCTGTCAGACATATCCGGAATTTTCGTATGAGTGGCTGGAAGAGGAATTTGAAACCGTTGAGAACAGAAGCGCAGATCCGTTCTATATATCAGACCAGACCAAGGCGGAGCTGAAGCAGGCCAATGCATATTGGAAGGGAAAGACAACAAGTGAGCTGGCCACCTCCTATATGGAGCCTGAGACACTGCTTGCTATGGAACATAACATTTTCACACCGGGCAATTATTTTTATAACGGCGTAGGCCATGTTACGGTGAAGTATGGCGAAGTCCTGGAAATTGGATTTTCCGGTATAAAGGCGAAAGCGGAAGCCGAGATGGCAAAGCTGTGCCTGGCCGATGGTGATTATCAGCAGAAGTCGAGATTTCTGGAAGCAGTTATGATCAGCTGTGATGCTGCCGTTACATATGCCAGGCGTTATGCGAAGCTGGCTCTGGAGGAGGCGGAAAAGTGTTCGGATATGACACGCAAAAAAGAGCTGCTTCAGATCGCCCAGAATTGCGCAAATGTTCCGGAAAAAGGGGCATCGGGATTTTATGAGGCATGCCAGTCATTCTGGTTCGTACAGCAGCTGCTTCAGATAGAATCCAGTGGACATTCAATCTCTCCGGGAAGATTTGACCAGTATATGTATCCTTATTATAAGAAGGATTTGGACAGTGGAAAGATAACAAGAGAATTTGCACAGGAACTGATGGACTGCATCTGGGTGAAGTTAAATGACCTGAATAAGTGCCGTGATGCTGTCTCAGCAGAAGGGTTTGCAGGATACAGCCTTTTCCAGAATCTGATCGCAGGCGGTCAGAATGAGGAAGGGATTGATGTGACGAATGATCTATCATTTATGAGCATTGAGGCATCCATGCATGTTTACCTTCCGCAGCCTTCCCTGTCCGTGAGAGTATGGAACGGTTCGCCTCATGAATTCCTTATTAAAGCGGCGGAGCTGACCCGTACGGGTATCGGCCTTCCGGCGTATTACAATGACGAAGTGATTATTCCCTCCCTGGTGAGCAGAGGCCTGACGCTGGAGGATGCAAGGGATTACAATATTATTGGCTGTGTTGAGCCGCAGAAGGCAGGTAAGACAGAGGGCTGGCATGATGCGGCATTCTTTAATATGTGCCGTCCGCTGGAGCTGGTTTTTAACAACGGTAAGGATAAAGGGGTGCAGGTAGGACCGCAGACCGGGCGGGTAGAAGATATGAAGACCTTCGGAGAATTCTACCATGCATATAAGATCCAGATGGATTACGCGATCAAACTTTTGGTGAATGCGGACAATGCCATTGACGTTGCCCATGCAGAGAGATGCCCCCTTCCGTTCCTTTCTTCTATGGTCGATGATTGTATGAAGAAAGGGAGAACGGTGCAGGAAGGCGGAGCAGTCTATAACTTTACCGGCCCTCAGGGATTCGGAGTCGCGAACATGGCGGATTCCCTGTATGCAGTGAAAAAGCTGGTTTACGATGAAAAGAAAGTTACCATGAAGGAACTCAAAGAGGCCCTGGCTACAAACTACGGCAAAGGCTTAAGCGGTGAGGATGTTGCGTCCATGACTGCAGAGATTGCAGGCGGCATGAAAGCGTCCGGACAGGCTGTCACTGAGCGGGAGGTTGCAGCAATTCTGAAGACGGTAGTAGCCGCTTCAGAGGCTCCGGAAGTAAAAGCAAACGGAGAACGTATCCTCAAATTGATCGAGGAAGTTCCGAAGTTCGGCAATGATATTCCGGAAGTGGATGCTTTTGCAAGAGATGTGGCCTATACATATACAAAGCCTCTGCAGAATTATAAGAATCCAAGGGGCGGCATATTCCAGGCGGGCTTATACCCGGTATCTGCCAATGTTCCGCTGGGGGCACAGACAGGGGCCACGCCGGATGGGCGTCTTGCACATACACCGGTTGCCGACGGCGTTTCACCGTCCGCAGGGAAAGATATAAGCGGCCCGACGGCGGCAGCAAATTCTGTCTCCAGGCTGGATCACTATATTGCATCCAACGGGACACTGTTTAACCAGAAGTTCCACCCATCCGCATTGAGCGGCAGGAGAGGGCTTGAGAACTTCGTAGGCCTGATCCGTTCCTACTTTGACCAGAAGGGAAGCCATATGCAGTTTAATGTAGTCAGCCGCGAAACACTGCTGGATGCACAAAAGAATCCGGAGCAGTACAAGCATCTGGTTGTCCGGGTAGCCGGATACAGCGCTTTGTTCACCACGCTTTCCAAGTCGCTTCAGGATGATATCATCCGGAGAACGGAGCAGGGCTTCTGATGGAAGAGAGGAATCGCAGCATGGAAGATTATTTAAATACAAAAGGCCGCATTTTCGATATACAGAGATATTCGATCCACGACGGCAACGGAATACGGACGATTGTATTTTTGAAGGGCTGTGTTCTGAGATGCCGGTGGTGCTGTAATCCGGAGTCACAGAAGTACGAGATCGAGACCATGATGGTACAAGGGGAGCCAAAGGTAATCGGAGAGGACGTCACCGTAAAAGAAGTGATGGAGACGGTCGAGAAAGACCGCACCTATTACCGCAGGACCGGAGGCGGCCTGACGCTGTCGGGAGGCGAGAGCCTGTGCCAGCCCGAATTTGCCGCTGCACTTTTGAGGGCGGCATCTGAAGCCGGAATCAGCACGGCGATGGAAAGCATGGGATGCGCCGATTACAAAGTAATCGAGGGCCTGCTCCCGTATCTGGATCAGTACCTGCTGGATATCAAACATATGAATCCGGCAAAACATAAAGCATTCACCGGGCGCTCCAATGAACTGATGGTGGAAAATGCGATGAAGATTGCAAAATCAGGCATGACGGAACTGAGCATCCGGGTACCTGTTATTCCAGGGTTTAACGATACAAAAGAAGAGATCCGGGATATCGCAGAGTATACAAAAGCGCTGGGCAGCGTAAAAAGGCTTCACCTGCTTCCCTACCACAGACTTGGCCAGGACAAGTACGAAGGACTGGGAAGAGAATACCTGATGGGGAATGCAGAGCCGCCGTCAAACGAAACGATGGAAATGCTGCTCAAAACTGCAGAACTGGCATCCGGAATTGAATGTCAGATAGGAGGCTAAGAAACATGAGTTATGAACAAATGCCGGAAAGAATCGTACAGGAACTGGTTCCCGGTAAGGAAATAACAATCGCCCATTTGATTGCAAGTCCGGATATCACACTGTATGAGAAGCTGGGACTGGACCCAAGGGTGGAATACAGTAAATCGGCAATCGGCGTACTGACAATCAGTCCCGCAGAAACCGCTATTATTGCGGCAGATATTGCAATTAAAGCGGCGGGAATCGAACTGGGCTTCGTAGACCGCTTCAGCGGTACTTTGATAGTAACCGGCACGATTTCAGAAACAGAGACCGCGATCCGCGCAGTACTGGATTATGTGAGGGATAAGATGGGCTTCTCTGTATGTGAGATAACAAGGACTTAATAAATATGAAGAAAATCGTATTGATGGGCAGGAGTGAATGTGGGAAAACCACATTGACCCAGGCACTAAAAGGTGAAAAAATCCAGTATCACAAAACACAGTATGTGAATAACTTCGATGTTATCATAGATACCCCGGGGGAATACGCCCAGACCAAGCATCTGGGATACGCCCTTGCGTTATACTCCTATGAGGCGGATGTTGTCGGGCTTCTGATATCGGCTACAGAGCCGTATTCCCTTTATCCGCCATGCTGTACAGCCATGTGCAACCGGGAAGTCATCGGCATTGTAACTAAGATCCATGATAAGAATGCAAATGTAGAGCGCGCCGAGAGGTGGCTCAGGCTGACAGGCTGCAAGAAAATCTTCTTCGTTGACTCGAAAAATTATGAGGGAATTCCGGAAATTCTGGAATACTTAAAAGAAGAAGGAGATGTGCTTCCGTGGGAGCTGGAAGAGGCTGAAAAAAAGATGGAGAAAACAACAAATCCAACACAATAATAAGTTGACTACTGTGGGATTGTGTGGTAATATCGAGTTAGAAACAACAAAAAACAAATGTTTAGTTTTGTTTTAAGAATCCAAGGAGGAAAAAAAGGATGCAAAACGAATACGAAATCAAAAAAGAAATGTGTGAAATCGGTAAAAGAGTGTACAACCGCGGGATGGTTGCTGCTAATGATGGAAACTTCTCTGTTAAATTGAATGACAATGAATTCTTATGTACGCCAACAGGTGTCAGCAAAGGATTCATGACACCGGAATATATCTGCAAAGTAGACGCTGAAGGTAATGTACTGCAGGCAAACAAGGGGTTCAGACCTTCTTCAGAGATAAAGATGCACATGCGTGTATATAAAGAAAGACCGGACGTAAACTCCGTAGTACATGCTCACCCGCTGTACGCTACAACATTTGCTATCTGCGGTATTCCTCTGACACAGCCGATCATGCCGGAAGCTGTTATCGCTCTGGGATGCGTACCGATCGCAAAATACGGCACACCTTCTACAATGGAGATTCCGGACGCTGTTTCTGAGCACTTACAGTACTTCGATGCAGTTCTGCTTGAGAACCACGGAGCGCTTGCATACTCAGACAGCCTTCTGAGCGCATACCACAAGATGGAATCCCTGGAATTCTACGCACAGCTTCTGTATCAGTCAAAGATGCTTGGCGAGCCACAGGAGTTCAACAAAGAGCAGATGGACAAGCTGTATGAAATCAGAAGAAAAATGGGACTGCCAGGAAAACATCCTGCAAACGTATGCCCGAACGCAAAAGCCGGCAAGCCAAGCTGCCACAGCTGCGGAGGATCATGCAGTGCTGCTGCACCGGAAGCTTCCACTGCAGATGCTGATTTAGTTGCATCTATCACAAAGAAAGTGATGGATCAGCTGGGACTGTAAGAAAGCTTACCCAAAGGGGATTCCCAAAAGAACGCCCCGCGGGCGGAATCAAAATATATTTAGGAGACTGCTATGAACGAACAGGATATTACCAATGCCGTAAAAGCGGTATTGGGCCAGATGAAGGAAAGTGGTTCTCATCACGAAAAAGGACATGTATGCAGGTGCCACAAGCATAAGATGACATTGAAGGCTGCCAATGCACTGATCGAAAAAGTGACTGCAAAGGCTGCCAGCATGGGCGTCAATGTGGTGGCCGCCGTGTCAGACCAGGCGGGCAGGCCTGTTGCGGTTCAGAGTATGGATGGGGCCTACATAGCAAGCTTTGATATTGCGATCAATAAAACATTTACTTCAGCGAGCCTCAAGATGTCCACGGAGGCGCTTAGCCATCTAAGCCAGCCGGGACAGCCTTTGTACGGAATCCAATTTACGAATGAAGGGAAGATCGTTATATTTGGCGGCGGGGAGCCGCTGGAAGCAGATGGAAAAATAATCGGGGCCTTGGGTGTGAGCGGCGGTACCGCTGAAGAAGATACCGCAATAGCCGCTTATGGCAGAGAAGTTTTCGAGGAGGTATTAGCGTGTCTGTAAATGAACAGATGATCCAGGACATCGTTTCAGAAGTCATGGCAAAGATGCAGATTGCTTCCGAAGTATCAGGAAACCACGGCGTATTTGCTGATATGAATGAAGCGATTGAAGCTGCGAAAAAAGCGCAGAAGATCGTGGGCAGAATGTCCATGGATCAAAGAGAGAAAATCATATCCAACATCAGAAAGAAGACAGTTGAGAATGCCGAGATACTTGCACGCATGGGTGTACAAGAGACAGGCATGGGAAATGTCGGACATAAGATTTTAAAACATCAGTTAGTTGCTGAGAAGACGCCGGGAACGGAAGACATCACAACAACTGCATGGTCAGGGGACAGAGGCCTGACACTGATAGAAATGGGGCCGTTTGGTGTGATCGGTGCGATTACTCCATGTACCAATCCCAGTGAGACCGTACTCTGTAATACAATCGGCATGCTGGCCGGCGGCAATACAGTCGTATTTAACCCTCATCCGGGAGCAATCAAGACATCGATCTATGCGATCAACATGATCAATGAAGCTTCTCTTGAGGCAGGCGGCCCGGACAACATCGCATGCACGGTAGAGAAGCCGACACTGGAATCAAGCAGCATCATGATGAAGCACAAAGAGATTCATCTGATCGCAGCAACAGGCGGCCCGGGAGTTGTAACAGCGGTTCTTTCCTCAGGCAAGAGGGGGATCGGAGCAGGGGCAGGCAACCCGCCGGCGCTTGTAGACGAGACAGCGGATATCCGGAAAGCTGCAGAAGATATTGTAAACGGATGTACATTCGACAATAACCTGCCATGTATCGCTGAGAAGGAAATCGTAGCTGTGGATTCTGTCATTGACGAATTGATGCACTACATGGTCAGCGAGCAGGGATGTTACCTGGCTTCTAAGGAAGAGCAGGATGCCCTGACAGCAGTTGTCCTGAAAGACGGCAGACTGAACAGAAAGTGTGTGGGAAGGGATGCAAAGACCCTTTTGGGAATGATCGGTGTAAGCGTTCCGGACAATATCAGATGTATCACATTTGAAGGCCCGAAAGAGCATCCATTGATTGCAGAAGAACTTATGATGCCGATCCTTGGCGTAGTCAGAGCAAAAGATTTTGATGATGCGGTTGAACAGGCTGTATGGCTGGAACACGGCAACAGACATTCCGCACACATACATTCCAAGAACGTAGACAACATCACGAAGTATGCAAAAGCCATTGACACTGCGATTCTTGTAAAGAACGGCCCGTCTTATGCGGCACTTGGATTCGGAGGCGAAGGCTTCTGTACATTCACAATCGCCAGCAGGACAGGGGAGGGTCTTACAAGCGCAAGCACATTCACAAAGAGAAGACGCTGCGTCATGTCAGACAGTTTATGCATTCGTTAAGACAGGAGGAAATAAAATGGAAATGAATTCTGCAAATGTAGAAGCAGTCGTGAAACAGGTACTGGAAAGTATGCTGGGCGAAAAGGCTGCTCCTGCAGCAAATACAACAGCAGGAAGCCAGGCAGTTCCAAAAACTGCTCGTGTGGCTATGCTGACAGCACTGGAACACTATGACATCAAAGAATTCCCGATCCCTGAACTGGGAGACGGAGACATTCTTGTAAAGGTTGAAGGATGCGGCGTATGCGGTACTGACGCCCATGAATTCAAGAGAGACCCGTTCGGCCTGATCCCGGTTGTCCTTGGACATGAAGGAACCGGAGAGATCGTAAAGATGGGCAAGAACGTAAAGATCGACAGCGCAGGAAAAGAACTGAAGGTCGGTGATAAGGTTGTTACCTGTATGATCTTCAAGGATGATCCGGACATCACAATGTACGATCAGAACAAGCAGAACGTAGGCGGCGCTGATGTATACGGACTTCTCCCGGATGATGATATTCATCTGAACGGATGGTTCTCCGATTACATTGTGGTTCGCGAGGGTTCTACTGTATTCAACGTAAGCGACCTGGACCTGAAGTCCAGAATTCTGATCGAACCATGTGCAGTACTGATTCATGCTGTAGAGAGAGCTAAGACAACAGGAATCCTGAGATTCAACAGCAGAGTTGTCGTACAGGGATGCGGACCGATCGGTCTGATCTGTATCGCAGTTCTCCGCACAATGGGCATCGAGAACATCGTAGCTGTAGACGGAGAGCAGAAGAGACTTGATTTTGCCAAGAAGATGGGAGCTGAGCGCTCTGTAAACTTCAAGGATTTCAAGGGAATTGAGGCTCTGGCAGACGGCGTTAAGGCAGCGTTTGACGGACATCCGGCAGACTTCGCATTCCAGTGTACAGGATCACCGGTTGCACATGCCAACATTTATAAGTTCATCCGCAACGGCGGCGGACTTTGCGAGCTGGGATTCTTCATCAACGGCGGAGACGCTACAATCAACCCGCACTTTGACCTGTGCTCTAAGGAAATTACATTAGTTGGTTCCTGGGTATATACATTAAGAGATTATGCGACAACATTCGATTTCCTGAAGAGAGCAAAAGGAATCGGACTTCCGATGGACGACCTGATCACACATGAATTCCCGCTGGATCAGATCAACGAGGCTCATCAGACGAACCTGAAGATGGAAGGTCTGAAGATCGCTATTGTAAATAAATAGCAGCAATCCCAAAAAGGAGAATTGACATGGGAGAAGCAGTAGGCATGTTGGAAGTATTCGGACTGGCAACAGCGTTTGCAGCGGCGGATGCCGGATGTAAAGCGGGCGATGTGAGTCTGGAGACTTTTGACAAGAATAAACCGGCAAATGCAGATGAATTACCCGTACCGCTGATTGTTATGATCAAGTTTCGCGGAAGCGTATCCGATGTTCAGGCAGCATTAGACGCAGCGAAAATGAAAGCAGAAGAACTTGCAGGAGTTGTAGCTGAATACGAAATTGCAAGACCGACAGAGGATACGGAAAAGATGCTGAAGCTGAGCGGTTTAGATAAAGGCAAACCAAATAAAATCTATGTAAAAGAAGTTTAGGAGGAAATGAAAATGGCACAATTAGCATTAGGAATGGTAGAAACAAGAGGACTTACAGCAGCAATCGAGGCTGCAGATGCAATGACAAAGGCTGCTGAGGTTACATTGGTAGGAACAGAGAAGATCGGTTCCGGACTGGTAACAGTTATGGTTCGCGGAGACGTAGGAGCTGTTAAGGCTGCAGTTGAAACCGGCGCTGACGCTGCAGGAAGACTTGGCGAATTAGTAGCAACACACGTAATCCCGAGACCACACAACGACGTAGAGAAAATTCTTCCTACTGTATAGGAACCGGAGATGACTGCAGTTCTTCCTGTCACTGAAACAGGGAGCAGCAAGAAGAATGAGTAAAGGAGCAGTCTCATGGGACAGGCGTATGGATTTTTTGAAATCCCAAGTGTGACGGCAGCGGTGGTTGCCATTGATATCATGTGCAAGACAGCAGAAGTGCAGCTTGTCACCTGGGAAAAAAAGTTAGGTGGAAGACTTGTAACCATCATTATCCGCGGAGACGTATCAGCTGTATCGCAAGCCATTGAAACTGCTGCTGCAAACGGAATTAAAGAACCAGTAGCGCATGTGGTGATTGCAAATCCTCACAGGGAGATACTGAAGCTGATCAATAACAGCGCGAACCGGGTAAGTTAGGAGGCAGTTAAATGGCAGAAGATAATAAACCAAGCGGCGAGGAGAAGGCACCAGACACTTCCAAGCCGGAAGGTGCAGCCAAAAAAAGCACAGCCAGGTCGGCCGGTACTGCAAAGAGTACGGCGAAAAAGACAACAGGCGCTGCGAAAGCTGCATCCACCAGAAAAACGACGACTGCGAAGGCACCGGCCAAAACCATCCAGCGGGTGAAACAGTCGGCGCAGCAGGCAGAACAGGTAGAAGAAAAGATTCAATTAAAGGAGGAAAAAAGAATGTCACAGGAAGCATTAGGAATGGTCGAAACAAGAGGTTTAGTAGCATCAATCGAAGCAGCAGATACCATGCTCAAAGCTGCTAATGTAGTATTAGTAGGAACAGAGAAGATCGGTTCCGGACTGGTAACAGTCATGGTTCGTGGAGATGTTGGAGCTGTTAAATCTGCAGTTGAATCAGGTGCAGAGGCAGCAGGAAGACTTGGCGAGTTAGTAGCAACACACGTAATCCCAAGACCACACAGCGATGTAGAAAAAATTCTTCCGGCAGTGAAATAATAAGCGTTAGCATATTGTTCAGTACAGGACTGTGCATTTACTGCACAGTCCGTACGAAAGCGCTGAACAGCCAAAAGCAAGCCCCATCGCCGCAGGCGATTTTCATGGGCTTGCGGCGTATCTGTCCATGTTCTTGAACAGATACGTTCAGCTAAAGATTTACGGCCTTACGTCTCTTCCTCAGGCAGATGCGTAAGGCCTGTGAATACTTAATGAGGAGAATTGATATGGACAATAACAATGTAGCATTGATTACCAAAATGGTACTGGAAGCAGTTGAGAAGCAGAAAGCTTCCGGAGATACGGGATATCTTGTGCCAATCGGAGTATCCGCAAGACATATCCACCTCACACAGGAGCACGTTGAAGCCCTGTTTGGTCCGGGATATCAGTTGACGAAGAAAAAAGAGCTGATGGGCGGTCAGTTTGCATCAAACGAACTGGTGACAATTGTCGGCCTGAAGCTTAGAGCGATAGAGAATGTAAGGATCTTAGGACCTGTAAGAAGCAAATCCCAGGTGGAGGTGTCTGCAACAGATTCCATCCGTCTCGGAGTAAAGGCGCCGATCCGCGAATCCGGCAACACTGCTGGCTCAGCAGCGATTGCAGTCGTTGGGCCAAAAGGGGCTATTTATCTGGATGAAGGATGCATTATTGCAAAAAGGCATATTCATATGTCACCGAAAGATGCAATGGCAGCCGGTGTTCATGATGGGGACATTGTATCTGTGAAGGCAGACAACGAGAGAGGAACCGTATTCAACCATGTTCAGATCCGTGTTGACGACAGCTTTACTCTTGAGATGCATATCGATACAGATGAAGCGAACGCAGCGAAAATTGCGACAGGAGATACCGTAAGAATCATTAAGTAAAATACCCCGCAGCAGACGAAGGGGGATTCATCCCACAGGCTTTTTTACGGTGCCGGACAGTTCCGGCACTGGCGCGCCGTCTGTGCGGGGTAATTGTACTAGTATCAAACACTGAAGATTATAGTTGCAGGAGGGTTACTGTTCAGACCGTGCCGTGCACCTTGCTGCACGGCATCGGAGCCGATAAAGTGATGGCCATCGGGCATCTGCCCTTCGCCGAAGGCGACTTTAAATGGGCAGATGCCGTTACTGTGCACTCCCGAAGGGTGTGAACAGTAACGCATGAGGAGGAGTTATGCTGATAGGAAAAGTAAAAGGAAGTGTTGTTTCAACACGCAAATGTGAGAATCTGGTCGGCAATAAGTTTATGATTGTGGATGTCTTAGAGCATATGCAGAATGGTGCGAATCAGCTGATTGCGATTGATAAGATTGGTGCGGGTATAGGTGAGTATGTGTTGGTAGCACAGGGCAGCGCAGCCAGAATTGGTTCCGGAATGCCAGATGCACCTATTGATGCAGCAATTGTTGGAATTATTGACGATGGAACAGGACTGGAGTAATGAAATGATGGATATGAAAGAATTGAGCAGCATATTGCAGTTAAACGGTATAGTTGGTGCAGGTGGTGCAGGTTTTCCTACATATGCAAAGCTAGATGAACGTGCTGAAACAATCATCCTGAATTGTGCAGAGTGTGAACCGCTTCTTCGGCTGCACAGGCAGCTGCTTGAGAAGTATGCACAGGAAATCGTTGAGACCTTCCATATGATGGGGCAGGTTGTAGGTGCAAAAGAAGTAGTCATTGGAATTAAAAAGGCTTATAAAAAGACAATTGAAGCTCTGGAGGAAGTCATTGGTGAGTATCCCGAGGTCAGGCTTGGGCTGCTGGATGAAGTATATCCGGCCGGAGACGAAGTTGTTTTGATCTATGAAGTGACTGGTAAAGTAGTAAGGCCGGGAGGGCTCCCAATCGAGAGCGGTGTAGCCGTATTCAATGTGGAAACTGTATACAACGTATACAGAGCGCTTAACCAGCAGGCTCCGGTAACAGATAAGCTGGTATCTGTCGTGGCTGAGGTAGAGCGCCCGGTAACGGTGCGGGTGCCGATCGGAACGACGATCGAAGAGACCGTCAGGCTGGCAGGCAATGTCACTGCAAGGGATCCGGTATATTTTATCGGAGGCCCGATGATGGGATTTATCGGCAGCGGCTCACAGCCGGTTACCAAGACGACAAATGCCGTGCTGGTACTGCCGGAGGAACACCTGATTATCCAAAAGAAAAGAAGAAAATCATCCATCGATTTAAAACGTGCAGCGGCTTGCTGCTGCCAGTGTACGATGTGTACGGATTTGTGTCCGAGAAACCGGCTTGGACATCCGATAGAGCCGCATTTGTTCATGCGTGCGGCAACCTGTAAAGATTTACAGGAACCAAACATATTTATAAATACCATGTTTTGTTCTTCCTGTGGTCTGTGCGAAATGTATTCCTGTATGCAGGGATTGTCACCGAGATCATTAATGGCAGAATATAAAGCGGGCCTGCGTGCCAACGGGCTCAAACCTCCGCAGGGCGTCATACCCAAACCGGTGGGGGAAGAGAGAGAGTACCGGAAGGTGCCGATGGAACGCCTTATGGCAAGACTGGACCTTACAAAATATGACAGGGAGGCGCCTCTTGATGAGACTGCAGTTCCTGTAAGAAAAGTGAAGATTCTGTTAAGCCAGCACATAGGCGCACCTGCATCTGCAATTGTAAAACGTGGTGATAAAGTAACGCAGGGACAGATGATAGCCGAACCGGGCAAAGGCTTGAGCGTGGGAATACATGCGAGCATAGACGGTACGGTTCGTGAAGTAAATGAGAAATATATAATCATAGAAACGCAGGAAGGACGTGCAGGCAATGAGTAAGGCAATTGGAATGGTAGAATATAAGACTGTTTCAGCAGGTGTTGTAGCAGCAGATGCTATGGTAAAGACTTCTGAAGTTAGTATCATTGAGGCCCAGACAGTATGTCCGGGGAAGTATATCGTAATTATCTCAGGAGATTTGAGCGCGGTAAACGCTGCGGTTGAGACTTCCAAAGCACTGCATGGGAAACATCTGATCAACAGTTTTGTACTCGGCAACCCGCATAAATCTATTTTCCCGGCAATCTATGGGGCTACTAAGATCGATGATGTATCAGCTCTCGGTATTATGGAGACTTACGATGCAACCTCTATCATTGTGGCTGCAGATGAGGCTGCGAAGACAGCGATTGTTGATCTGATTGAACTTAGAATTGCCAGAGGAATGTGCGGGAAATCTTATCTGATGCTGACAGGCGATGTGGCAGCCGTAGAAGCTGCTATCGAGAGGGCAAAGGCTGCAGTGGCAGACCAGGGAATGTACCTGGACTCTTCTGTGATCGCGCATCCGGATGCTCAGATCCGCGAAGCGATATTATAATCATTCGCAATTGTTCAGCACAGGATTGTACATTTACTGCACAGCTGCATGATTCGAAACAAAGATTTGCTGTATAGTCCGCTGCAGTGTGTAGAGAAGGACACTGAAGGGCAATATGACCGGGAGGCAATGTGATGCTCGCAATAGAGAGACGGAATGAAATATTAGAAAAGCTTCAGGCTGAACGGCGTGTAGTGGTAAGTGAGCTGAGCCAGATATATGATGTGTCTGAAGAGACAATCCGGAGGGATCTGGAAAAATTGGTGAATGACGGCTATGCCATAAAAAGCTATGGCGGAGCTGTTATCAATGAAAATGTGAACATCGATCTTCCATTTAATATCCGAAAGAACCGCAACGTTGTCGGAAAACAGCGGATTGCGGATCTTGTAAACAAAATGGTCCACGATGGCGACAGCATTATGCTGGACGGCAGCTCAACAGCAGTTTATATCGCAAAGGCATTAAAAGAGAAAAAAAACCTGACGCTGATCACAAATTCAATTGAGATTATCATTGAATTGTTTGATGTGCCTGACTGGAGCGTGCTGTCGACCGGCGGCGTATCCAGGGAAGGTTCGTTTGCGCTCGTGGGGCCGCAGACGGATAAGATGCTTCGTTCTTATCACGTGGATAAGTCGATTATTTCCTGCAAAGGGGTTGACCTTGCTTCCGGTCTTACAGATTCGGATGAGCTTCACGCGAACAACAAGAAAACCATGCTGGAATCAGGAAAACAGAAGATTCTGGCAATAGACAGCAGTAAATTTGATCAAATTGCGTTTACAGCGATCGGAATGCTGGAAGATATCACGACCGTTGTTACTGATGAAAAACCCGAGGCCAAATGGCTTCAGGCATTTGAAGAGTTAGGGATAGAGTGCATCTACCCGGAATAAAGGAAAAACACTATGAAAAGCTTTGAGATTAAGACTAAAGTATATTTTGGCGATCAGGCGCTGGATCGTCTGGCAGAAATTCCATACAGCAAGGTACTGGTAATCACTGACCCGTTTATGGCTCAGAGCAGTATGATTAATCTGATTACCGATCCTCTTAAAAAGGGAAAGATAGAGTTTGACATTTTCAAGGATGTTGTGCCGGATCCTCCGATCGAAAAAATCAGTGAAGGTGTCAAAAAGATGCTGGAATATAAGCCGGACGCGATTGTCGCAGTCGGCGGGGGATCTGCCATTGATTCCTCCAAATCAATCCGTGAGTTTGCACTTCGTGTGGACAATTACGGGGAAGTCGGACTGATCGCAATCCCGACAACAAGCGGAACTGGTTCAGAAGTTACATCCTTCGCGGTTGTATCCGATCCGAAAGAACAGATGAAATACCCTCTGGTTTCCAGAGATCTGACACCGGATGAGGCAATTCTGGATGCCGAGCTTGTTAAGAGTGTGCCGCCGTCAATTACAGCGGACACCGGTATGGATGTATTTACGCATGCGCTTGAGGCCTGTGTAAGCACAAACAGAAACGATTTTTCAACGGCGCTTGCAGAGAAAGCAATCGAAATCTGCGGCGTATTCCTGCTCCGTGCATATCTGGACGGAAATGATACCCATGCGCGCCAGAAGATGCATTCCGCATCCTGCCTGGCAGGGCTGGCATTCAATTCCGCGTCATTGGGACTGAACCATGGAATGGCGCATCAGCTTGGCGCAACATTCCACATCCCCCACGGACGGGCAAACGCAATGCTGCTTCCCCATATCATTGAGTTCAACAGTGATATCAACAAGCACAGCAAGAGCCGTACGGAGTACCTGCCGGCTGTGAAAAGATACTCCACAGTGGCACAGCTGCTGGGACTGAGCAGTTATAACAAGATCATGACGGTAAGATCACTCGTGAACTGGGTACAGTTCATGTTGAAAGAGATGGATATACCGCTCTCCATATCACAGATGGGGACAATCTCCGAAGAAGAGTACTTCAATGCCATAGACCACATGGCAGATGGGGCAATGGCGGATGGGTGTACGGATACAAATCCGCGCGTGCCACGGAAGGCAGATGTAGTACAAATATACAAAAACCTCTGGTAACGGGTGGGGACGGAGGGGATTTGGCTGGTATGGGGGCGCTGAGTAAGAGCGGCGTCTGCCGCCTGCTGTGGGTTTCCATGCCGTTGCTGCCGACTGGCCGTGAGGCTAAGAATATCTAACAGAAAAAATAAGGAAAAGTAAGGGACATGCCGCAGTTGGCGTGAATGCCGATGCATTCACACCGCCGGCGGCAACAGCATTTGATTTTGTGAATCAAATGCTGCCCTCACTTTTCCTTATTTTTTCTGTAAGATATTCTAAGCGTCACTATATGTCCGCAGCAACGGCATGGAAACCCACAGCAGGCGGCAGACGCCGCTCTTACTCAGCTATGCGCATCCGGGTGGCAAAGCCCCTCCTTCCCGGAAGGCCTTGTATGGGAGCGGCGGATGGAATTGGGAATGAGGTGGCTTTGTGGGCTGGGGAAGTAAATTTTATGTATAGGCGGATTGATCCACTGCTCTGGCAGGGATTCTTCTCCCGGGTAGGTTTTGTGCCGACTTGATGAACGCAGCCTGAGTGGAGCGGGAGGGGACGGAGGCGGATTGGGGTATGCTGATTTTGGAAGCCTTTAGTGTGCTGTAGAAGTGCTTACTGCGAAAAAGCCGCATCTTATGGAGGAAAACTGATTTCCGAATCAGTTTTCCAGAGCGTCTGAGCTTAGAAAGCATCGGCTTTCTAAGTGAATACGCTCGGTGCCATAAGATGCGGCTTTTTCGCAGTTAGCACTTCTAAGCTAAGCGGCCGGTTTCCAAAATCAGCATACCCCAATCCGCCTCCGTCCCCTCCCGCTCCACTCAGGCGTCCCCCATCTTCCGCTCGCAAAATCTGCTCACTAGTCCCATTTGACGGGGGGCTGGGGAGTGTGTATAATTGGGATATGAAAAGAGAAGGCAGAAGACAAAGGAAATTGTATATTGATATTATTGCCGTTATTGCCGTGACTGTTTTGCTGGCAGTCTTTTTTACGTGGAAGTTTCAGCAGTCTTCGGAGAGGAAGGTTTTGAATACTCTTTCTGAGATATCTTGTCAGAGCGTGAATGTGATTCAGGAGGAGGTTAAAAAGAATAAGACGCTTTTGACGAATCTGGCTATTTATATTAGTGAGGGGGATACGAAGGATATTGATGTGCTGATTGAGCGGCTTGTGAATGTGGATAAGATGAACGGGTTTAAGCGGATGGGGATTATCCGGGATGATTATTTTGGAAAGGCTACCGATGGCAGGGGATTTGTTCCGGATCGGGAGAGTATTCAGGAGCGGTTCCAGGCTGCTATGGAAGGGAAAACGGTGGTTTCGGACCGTCTCAAGGACTTGGATGACGGGAAAGACGTTACTCTTTACAGCACTACGATTAATTGGCCGGATGGTACAAGGTATGTGTTGTTCGGTACATATGGGATCGAGTATTATAAGGAGATTTTGTCCGTATCGACATTCGGAGGGGAAGGGTACAGTTACATTATTCGAAAAAATGGGGACTGTGTCATTGACTCTAAAAACAAAAATGGGAACTCATTTGAGAATTATTATGATCATATTATTGAGGAATCGGAGGGGAACAGAGAGGGCATACGGCGGCTTCAGGAAGATATAGATGCCTTCCGGGACGGATTCGTGACTTTTCAGACGGAAAAAGGCAGCCGCTATGTATATTATCAGCCTCTGGAGATCAATGACTGGTATCTGATGAGCGTGATACCGGAGGCGGTAGTTGAGACTCATATCAATGGTCCTATGGCTACGGCCTATGCAATCCTGCTGGTGTGTCTGCTTGGAATCCTGTATCTGGCATGCAGGGTGTACCTGATCCAGAAGGCGGGCAGGAAGATGCTGGAGCGGGCGGCGTATGTAGATGAAGTTACCGGAGATGCTTCGTACGCTAAATTCATGCTGGACGCCCAGAAACTTCTGCATACATATACGGACAAAAAGTATGCCCTTGCTGTATTGAATATAAAGAGGTTCCAGTACATCAATGACCTGTATGGTTATGAAGAGGGAGACCGGGCGCTGAAACGCGTGATGAAGGCGCTGAGGGAGGCGGTCGGAACCTATGAGTGCGCGGCAAGAATGCAGTCCGATCATTATGCCGTATTACTGGTTTACGAGGATCAGAATCAATTGCAGGAGCGGCTGGATATGATTCTGGAAAAAATCGAATGTGAGGCCGATAACCGCGTGGGGGGTACCCCTTATGTGCTGAAAGTGCAGGCCGGGGTCTATATGGTGCAGCAGCGGGAGGAAATGCTGGAATCCATGTTGGATCGGGCGGCTATGGCGGCGCGGTCGGAATATAACCCGGAGATTAATTCGTGTAATTTTTACAGCGAGACCATCCGCCGCCGTATGCTGCGGAATCGAGAGATAGAGGATCGCTTTTCGGAAGCGCTTAAAAACCAGGAGTTCTACCTGTGTTACCAGCCCAAATTCCAGGTGGAAGTACAGCGGTTCTGCGGCGCCGAAGCCCTGGTCAGATGGGAAGATCCTAAAACAGGGGCTATCAGCCCGGCGGAGTTTATTCCTGTTCTGGAACACAGCGGCAGCATCGTGGAACTGGATGAGTTCGTGCTTGAGATGGCTTGCAGCCAGATACACCGGTGGCTTCAGGAAGGAATTGAGGTTCTGCCTGTCTCGGTTAATGTATCGCAGCTGCATTTATACAGGCTGAATTTTGTGGAACGGTATCTGGAAATCATTGACCGTCATCAGATCCCGCATGAGCTGATACAGCTGGAAATGACCGAGACGGCGCTGTTCTCCAATGAAGACATTCTTTCCGAAAGCCTGGAAGAACTCCGCAGCAGGGGAATCCGGATATTAATGGATGATTTTGGCTCCGGATATTCATCGGTTACGATGCTCAAGTCTATGCCGATTGATATCCTGAAGATTGATAAGAGCATGGTTGATTCCGTGGAAGACAATGAAAAAGTAAGGCTGATCCTGAGCAGTATTATCAGGCTCGCACAGTCGCTTCATATCAGCGTAACCGCGGAGGGCGTAGAAAATAAAGCACAGTATGAGATATTAAAAAGTATGAAGATAGATGACATACAGGGTTATTATTGCGCCAGGCCAATGTCGGCAGATCAGTATGCTTGTATTTTGAAATCACCTCAAAAAAAGTATGAATTTTAGAAACGTTCGTATTCCTGCGATGTGCATGGAAGCTTTAATCCCTCCATGCCTTTCTGTATGCCAGTGGGGTGGTGCCTTCCCTGGCCTTAAAAAGATTGATAAAATGCGTCACATTGTTCATTCCGGATTCAAAGGCAATCTCACTGACCGGAAGATCGGAATACTTCAGCAGCTCTTTTGCATAGGAAATGCGGGCAGTGATAATATATTCGTGGATCGTGACGCCGATATATTTTTTGAATTCTTTTAAGATATGATAGCGGCTGCGGTGGGTAAATTCTTCAAAATATGACAGCGGGAGGCCGGATTTAAAATTCTTATCTATTTCCCGCACGATTTGCCTGATATAATCGGGGATCAGAAAGGTATCTGCATTATTTGTAGCTGTTTGCAGCAGCAGTTCTGTCAGCATACCGTTGATTAAATTGGATGTGACCAGCTCGGTGGTCAGATCCTTTTTTTGATTGAGCGCAATAATGCGCCAGAGTGTGCGCTCCATGAAAAATTCATCGCGCACGCTCAATATCTGAAACCCGTTTCTGGTAAATTCCTTGTAATAACCCAACGCACTGTTTCCGTTAAAATGAATCCACAGGATCTCCCAGTCTTCCTCCCGGTCCGTACGGTAGAGATGGTGCTGTTCGCAGTTGATATAAAAACACTGCCCCTTTGTAATTGGATAAGTCTGCCCTTCATATTCCAGATATCCTTTGCCCGATACCGTGTAAACAATCAGGAAGGAGTCCAGATTCTCCCGTTCTGAAAAATAGGGGTGGAACGTTTTAAAATAACCTACCTCCTGCGTATAGAAATAGGTGGATCGTGCCGTACTGCTGGGCGTGAGTATCATCCGGATGGAGTCTTCACTCCAGGTGTGGGAGCCGCGCTCCAAAACCTTTGTGTTCTGCCTCATAATGTCACCACAATATTCTGTTATTTTTAAACAATTTGCTTGGATGCAATCTCTATTTTACAGGAATATAATGGGTTTGTAAACACGAATAGAAACAATACTAATATATTATTTTTATCATGAAAACAGGAGGAAAGACGATGAATACAAGAAAACAAGTAAAAAAACCAAGAATCGGAATTTATTCTATGGGACTGAAGCATTACTGGGGGCAGTTTCCGGGTCTGCGGGAACGTCTGATAGAATATGGGGAATTTATCGCAGGTAAAGTACAGGAATTCGGGGCAGATACCTGCTTCTATGGGTTGGTGGACTGTGAACAGGAAGGGATAAAAGCGGGAGAGTATTTCAATGAGAACCATGTGGACCTGATACTGGCTCATTCCGCGACTTATGTTACGAGTGCATCGGTGCTCCCTCTGCATCAGATCTGCAGCGCACCGGTCGTGATTCTGAACCTGCAGCCTGCGGCAAAGATTAATTATGAGAAGACGACCACCGGGGAATGGCTGGCACACTGCGGTGCGTGCCCGGTGCCTGAGCTTTCCAATGCCTTCCACCGTGCAGGAATCAAATACCGGGTTGTAAACGGCCTGTTGGGACTGGACTATACTCCGGAGATATCTCTCGCCAATGAAGATACCGCACAGCGCCCGGAGGCGAAGCGGGCGTGGAGGCAGATTGAAGAGTGGGTACAGGCCGCCAAAGTAAAATGCGGCCTCAGGGGTGCCAGATTCGGGTTCCTTGGCAATACCTACAGCGGTATGCTGGATATGTACAGCGATTTCACCATGTTTCAGGCACAGACCGGCGCCCATCTGCAGGTATTGGAAATGTGTGATCTGGACAGGCACCTGCAAAGTGTGACAGAAGAAGAGACAGCGGCAAAAAGAAAGGAGATCGAGGCGTTTTTTACGATAAGTGAAGATGCGGCGGCAGACCCTCTTGCCCAGAAACCGACGGATGAGCAGATGAACTGGTCGGCCAGAGTGGCTGTGGCACAGGAGAAACTGGTGGAAGAGTTCGGTCTGGATGCATTAACCTATTATTATCATGGGGCGCCCGGAGGACATTACGAAGAGGTGCAGGGAGGCTTTATAGTCGGGCATTCTCTTTTAACGGCCAGGGGAATTCCGTGCGCCGGTGAGGGAGACCTGAAAACCTGCCTTGCGATGAAGATATGCGACATTCTTGGCAAGGGTGGGAGCTTCTGTGAAATTGTCACGGCAGATTATGAGGACGGCACCATTCTACTGGGGCATGACGGCCCGTTCCACCTGGAGATCGCGAAAGGTAAGCCAATCTTAAGAGGGATGGGGCTGTACCATGGAAAACAGGGGACCGGCGTATCTGTGGAAGCCAAAGTGCGCACCGGTGACATTACTAACCTGGGATGTACCCAGACGGTGGACGGAAAGCTCAAGTTTATCATAACGGAGGCTGAGTCGACGGACGGCGATATCATGACCATAGGAAACACCCAGACCCCTGTTAAGTTCAAAAAGGATCCGGATTCCTATATGGATGAATGGTTTGCAGAGGCACCGACACATCATTTTGCAATGAGCATCGGGCACAATGCATCCCTTTATGAGAAAGTGGCAGATCTGCTGGAGATACCGGCAGTGGTACTGGATAAATAAAAGTATATGAAAGTTCAACAGGCGCGGGGCCGGCTTATTAACTCATGATTGTGGGTTAAAGCACCTGGCGCCTGTATTCTTCTGGTGTATAACCGAACCGTTCTTTAAATTCGGCAAAGAACTGCTGCGTGTCGCTGTATCCGCATTCCGCTGCAATCTCGTATATATTTATTTCCGGGCGGGACAGCAGGGTCATAGCCTGGATAAAATGGCTTTCTTTCAGCAGATCCTCCGGACTGCTTTCTTCTTTGGCGTCTGCGATTCCATCCTTGGGATAGCGTGCAGGCAGACGTATCTCCACCTCGGTGCCGCTGCCGCGGGTACTGGAATAGGTCAGCCCATACCCTGGACCGTACATCAGCTGCAGCCGGCGGTGTGTGTTATAGACCGCAATCTTCGAACCTTTTCCGCCGGAGGGGCCGTGTCCGGTCAGTATGTCATCCAGCTTTTCTTCGGAGATGCCTACTCCGTCATCGGAAATCAGAATCACAATATCCTCCTCCTCCAGCCATCCGGTAAGGACGATAGTTCCCTGTTTGGAGTCCTTTTCCAGAATGCCGTGCAGGACACAGTTCTCAATGACCGGCTGGAAGGTCAGTTTTGGGATCGAGTACTCGAGCAGATTATCCGGAATATCGATCAGAAAATCTATGGTGTCATGAAAACGCATATTCTGCAGCTGGACGTAGATAGAAACATGCTCCAGTTCATCTGCTATGGTGCTGAGGCTCTGCTTTCTGCTCAGCGTCAGCTTATAAAAACGGGACAGCTTCTGGACCGCCGAGGTTACATCCTGGGAGCGGCCCTGCTGGGACAGCCAGTTGATCATATCCATTGTATTATAGAGAAAATGTGGATTGATCTGGGCCTGCAGAGAATTAAATTCCGCTACCCGCAGATCCTCGGCGGCCTTGGCCTGCTCATCCATAAGCTGGTTAATCACGCGGGTCATATAATTATAGGTGGAGATCAGATCCCCGATCTCATCGTAAGTGTCTGCGTCAGGCAGTGCCACGGGCGGCCCGATCCGCGACTTTGCCATCTGATTGATGACGGCGGACAGCCTGTTTGTAATGGAATGGGAGAGCAGCGTGGCAATGAGGAATGCGATCAGGATACACGCCACATAAACCAGAATAAAGCCCGCCATAATTGTAATGCTTTTCGTAATCATGGGCTGGGACGGCATGGCGACGACCATGTACCAGTCCGTATTTTTTATGCTGTAAAAGCCGGCGTATACGTCCTCCCCCAGAACCCGCTTTAAGATAAAGTTATTGGAGGACATAAAATGTTCCTGTACCTCATCATATCCGAAATGATAGGCGCCGGATAATGCCGGATCCGATGTGGCCACAAGACTGTCTCTGTCATTAATGATGTAAGCCACGTTGCTGCTGGAAGAGAGGTTGTCTTTTAACAGGCTGTCGAAATAATCCTGGGAAAAATAGATCGCCATGTAGCAGGGGACCCGCTCACCCTCATAAATAATACTTGATTTTGTTATGTATGCCATCTCCCCGTTATGCCTGATCTCATAGGAGCCGAGATAGAAAGACGGACAGAAGAGCGCGCGCAGTGACGGAGCCCCGTTAAATATCCCATACCAGTAGGTTCCCCAGGCATTATTGATCGGAAGGATGGTATTGCACATCGGATAATTTGAAAAGATACGATCTGTCCGTGGAATATCTATATACAGTTTAACATCTGTGATCAGAGAGTCATCAGTGGCTTCTTTGATTGTTTCCATAAAGCTGTCTGCAGAATCTGTATCTGCAAGGCTGCTCAGTGTTTCTGTCCGGGCGGAGCTGACAATCTGGTGGTAGAACTCTTCCCCCGTAATCTGGTCGTGTAAACGGAGGATGCTGGAAACCGCATCCTCAATCATCGGGGCCGTCTGCGTGGATGCATTCTGTTCCGTACGGATGGTGTCTGCAATGATCATGTCGTAAAGTTTCGTATAGAAAAAGACTGCAAGCACAATCATGGGGATCGTTGCGATCACCAGATGTGTAATCGTAAACTTGGTCTGAAGCTTCAGGTTCTTATACAAACTGCCGCTCTTCTTTGTATGTAATTTCATCCCAGCATCTTCTCCCTGTATTTGGACGGGGTCAGCCCCGTGAATTTTTTAAAGCTTTTGCTAAAATAATTGCCATTGCTGTAGCCCACCTTAGAGGATATATCTGTAATCTGATAGCGGGCGTCGCTTAGCAGCTGCATCGCCTTTTCCATGCGGTATTCTGTCAGATACTGATTGAGGGTCTGTCCTGTCTGGCTCTTAAAATAGGTACAGACATAAGAGGCAGACAGATATACATGATCGCTGATCTCCTTGATGGAGAGCGCATCGCTGGCATAATTCCGGCTGATATAATCCTTGATCAGAAAAATCGTGGAATCTTCCGGAACATGGGCGCTGATGCCTGCAAAAAACTGCTCCGTCCTGGTGACCAGCAGCTGGTGAAGCTCCTGGTAAGTAAAACAGCGTTCCAGATGGTCAATGATACTTTCCTCTGTACTGGTCTCCGAAGGATCATGGCTCAGCTTCAGCGTCTGGCGGCAGTCATTGATACTGATAAAAAGCTTGTAGTAGATATCCTTGACCTGGTTGGGCAGAAACACCCTGTTTTCAGAATAACACCGATAGAGCCGGCTCAGAAGTTCGATGCAGGCAGCCTGATCTTTGGCAAGAAGCGCATCCTTAAAATCTACCGCAATCTTTTCCGTCTGTTCCTGTGCACCTGGTTCCATTCCCGGTGCGGTTTCCATGTCCGATGCAGCAAGAAGCGTACCCGGGCTGAAAAAGAAACTGCTCTGGAGCATAACCACCGCGGTCGTATAAGAGTGATAGACCCGGCTGATTCCGCTCACCGTGTCTCCCCGCCCGATAAAATAATCACCCAGGGGAAGAAACTGCTCTTTCAGACAATTCTCAACAGCAGACAGTGCAATTGGGGAGGGCGCGCTGTTTCCCATAATATGGAACACATGATATACGGCGTGGATCTGTATGTAAAATACATGCAGGTGATAATGCGTAAGATAATCGGTCAGGTCATCCCGGATATTGCGCAGAAGTACGCCGTCAGGTTCGGAGGTTTTCAGCCTGACGATATAGGTTGTAAAACTGCTTCCCGGCATCAGGCGGAGAGAAAGCTCTTCGGTCAGGCTGGTGATTTGTCCGGTATTCTCCTTATAGGGTTTGGTCAGAAGCAGTGCAAGCTGGGAGGCAGTCTCCATAGAATACAGGTTTTCGTTCTGTCTGGTGCGCAGATTCTTTTCACGGCGTTCGATGGCTTCCAGCACGGCCTCTTTGATTTCCTCCGGATTTAGAGGCTTTTCTACATAATTGATCGCTTTCAGTTTGATGGCCGCCTTCAGATACTCTTTGTCAGAATAACCGCTCATAAAAATGACGCTGGTATCCGGAAGAAACTCTTCCAGACGTTCGACCAGCTGGATCCCGTTCATGCGCGGCATGCGGATATCACACAGAATAATATCCGGTTTCTGCGCGCGGGCAATATCCAGCGCGTTCACTCCGTCATCGGCCTGAAAGATCTGCTCGATTCCCAGTGCGCTCCAGTCAAGAGACGCAATCAGTCCTTCACGGGTTAACTCTTCATCATCCACAATCAATAATTTCATCGTATCGTTTCTCCTTCGTAATCAGATCGTCCTTTGCCCTGATGTGCTGGGCATGGAGAATCCGCATGCTGGCAGGGGCTTACGAACAGGCCCCCTCAAAAATAGAAGTTTCATCATATTCATACTATATGCTATCATTCTAACAAAATCCATCTGTGAAATCTAGACTTTATTCTGCAGCTCTGCTGCAGACCCGCCTGAAGGTTAACACAAAAAAAATTTACCCTTAATCGAAAAATTTTGCTGTTTTAGAAAAAAATTAGAACTGTTACACTTATTTTAGAAAGGAAAAGGAGGGAAACACGGTGTCTGAATATGTTTTGGAATTAAAAGGTATCACAAAAATATTTCCTGGCGTTAAGGCTTTGGACAATGTGCATTTCCAGCTCAAAAAGGGTGAGGTCCATGCATTGATGGGCGAGAACGGAGCCGGTAAGTCTACATTCATCAAAGTCATAACCGGAGTACATAAAGCAGAAGAAGGCGAGATGTTCCTGGACGGCAGGAAGGTTGACTTCAAAGGCCCCAGGGATGCGCAGGCAGCCGGCATTGCAGCGGTTTACCAGCATCCGACATCTTATCCGGATCTGACAGTAGCAGAAAATATCTTCATGGGCCACGAGATCATCAGCAAAGGCATGATCCAGTGGAAGAAGATGAATGAGGAGGCAGGCAAGCTCTTGGCGCAGCTGAACGCCGACTTTAAGCCTACCGATGAGATGGGAGCTTTGAGCGTGGCACAGCAGCAGATGGTGGAGATTGCGAAGGCGCTTTCAACAAATGCCAGAATCATTATTCTGGATGAGCCTACCGCAGCGCTGACCAAGAATGAGTCTGAGGAACTGTACCGGATTGTTGATAAGCTGAAAGAAAGCGGTGTTTCCGTCATCTTTATTTCCCACCGTTTTGAGGATATGTACCGCCTGGCAAGCACGGTTACCGTGTTCCGGGATTCACAGTATATCGGCACTTATGATGTGGACGGAATCACCAATGCGGATCTGATAAAAGCAATGGTCGGACGTGAGATCAAGGATTTGTTTCCAAAGCCGGAAGTGCAGATCGGACCCGAAGTACTGCGTGTGGAAGGACTCTCCAGACTTGGATATTTCAAGAATGTTTCCTTCAGCGTGCATGCAGGTGAGATCGTAGGTCTGACAGGACTGGTTGGAGCAGGGCGGACCGAGGTCGTGGAAAGTGTCTGCGGCATCACAAAGCCGGATGCCGGAAAGGTATTTCTGGAAGGCAAGGAAACGCATATCAAACAGCCGTCCGATGCGATGAAGCAGGGGATCATCCTTCTTCCCGAAGACCGTCAGAAAGAAGGACTGATCATGAGCTGGGGCCTGGGCAGAAACGTCACACTTCCGACCATGGGCAAATATGCAAAGCATGGTTTTAATAACGAGAAGAAAGAACGCGAAATTGCGAAGAAGCTCCTCGAAGATGTGGATACAAAAGCAGTTACGATTTTCGATCCTGCGACATCACTCTCAGGAGGTAATCAGCAGAAGGTCGTAGTAGCAAAGGCGCTCGGCCAGGAGATGAAGGTTGTCATCATGGATGAGCCGACAAAAGGTGTGGACGTAGGAGCCAAGGCAGAGATCTATCAGATCATGGGCGACCTGGCAAAACTGGGATACGCGATTATCCTGATCTCCTCCGAAATGCCGGAGATCCTTGGCATGAGCGACAGAATCGTCGTGATGTGCGGCGGAAAAGTAACTGGTGAACTGAACCGTGATGAGGCGACCCAGGAAGGAATTCTTGAGCTGGCAATGGAAAAATCAAAATAGGAGGAAATGGGAAAGATGAAAGAAAATAAATCTATCTGGAAAAAAATCACCGGCTCCCGTGAAGCAAGCCTTCTGATCGTTTTGATTATCCTCTGTGTGGTCATTTCATTCAGAAGCCCTTCGTTCATGACGCTAAAATCTATATCAGATATGCTGAAAAATAACGCGGTTATCATGATCATGACGCTGGGAATGCTGGGAGTGCTGCTGCTTGGCGGCATCGATATCTCAATCGCATCCACGCTTGCATTTTCAGGAATGACAGTCGGGATGCTGCTGAAATATAACATCGTAGAAAATGCGTTTCTGCTCTTTGTGATTGCAATCGGAATCGGAGCGCTGTGCGGGCTGGTAATCGGACTTGTCATCGCAAAGGGAAAGGTACTCCCGATCATTGCAACGATGGGATTCATGTACATATACCGGGGCATGGCCTACATGATCGGAAACAGCCAGTGGGCAAGTGCAGAGAACCTGGGTGAATTCAAAAACTTTGCCCTGGGCAAGGTACTGGGAATTAATAATGTTGTATTAATCATGTTTGCATGTTATATTATATTCTTCATTGTTATGAAATGGACGAAGGTGGGAAGAAAAGTATATGCGGTAGGAAGCAACCGTGAGGCGGCTGCAATATCCGGTATCAATACGTCCAATGTGGAACTGATGGTTTATACGGTAATGGGAATTCTCGCCGGACTGTGCGGAGCCCTGGCCGTAGCGGTTTACTCTTCCGCACAGCCCAATATGCTGTACGGAAAAGAGATGGATGTTATCGCAGCCTGTGTAATCGGCGGTGTCAGCATGACTGGCGGGCGCGGAAGCGTTGTAGGAGCATTCCTTGGCTCTCTGATCCTGGCGATTATCGCAAAGGCACTTCCTCTCGTAGGAATCGACTCGATTGCACAGAATACAGTAAAGGGTGTTATCATATTAGTCGTTGTAATCCTGAACGTCGTAACACAGCGTGTAATGGATAAAAATAATCTGAAGGGAAGGGAGATGTAATCATGGCAGGAAAATCCGGAAGAACCATAGCCAATGTGCCAGAGAAGTCATGGAAAAAGACGGTTCTCAGCTGGGAAGGCATGCTGGTAGTATTGTTTATCTTAATCAACGTTTTTTGTGCAAGTATCTCCCAGAGCTATCAGGTATCCAATGTACTCAGAGAGATGCCCAAATATCTGACAGAAGTGTTTCTGATGCTTCCCATGGCATACATCCTGATACTTGGAGAAATTGATATTTCCGTAGGCGCTACGGTCTGCCTGTCAGCCACGATGACATGCATGGTATGCAACAAAGATATGCCGTTTATCTTAGTCGTTCTGACCGCGCTTGTGGTCGGCACGGTCTGCGGACTGGTGAACGGGCTGATCCTTACAAAGTTTACCGAACTGCCTCCTATGATTGTAACGCTGGGAACGCAGATCGTATTCAGAGGAATTGCGGAGATCGCTCTTGGAAGCGGCGGATCCATATCCTTAAGCAACGCTGACGGGTTCCGCATGATCGCAGGAAAAGTGGGGATGATCCCTTATATTCTCTTCGTAGTGATTATATTTGCAGTCATCTTTACCGTTGTACTCAGCAAGACGACATTCGGAAGGAGTGTATATGCCATAGGCTCCAACAGGCTGGCAGCTTACTATTCAGGAATTCATGTACAGAAGATCCGCCTGATCATCTATATGGCAATGGGATTCATGGCCGGGCTTGCAGCGCTCTTCCTTACATCCGTACTTTATGGAGCCAACACCACGACAGGAAACGGTTTTGAGCTTGATGCCATTGCAATGGCGGTATTCGGAGGAATCTCAACCGCCGGGGGCAAGGGTAAGTTACAGGGCGGAATCATATCCGCATTCATCATCATCTGCCTGAGAATCGGTCTTGGACAGATCAACATGAACCCGCAGTTAATTCTGATTATATTAGGCGCTCTGCTGATTCTGGCGGTATTACTGCCAAATATCGGAGGCGAGTTAAAGTTAAAGAAAAAAACGGCAGCAGTTAAGTAGTCTGTTTCTGATAACTTGTTTTTATCTTATAGGAAAGTTCACCTATAAGATAAAAAAGCCTTCCAGGCGGGTTGCGCACTGCGGCGTAAGATGTAGATGTCGCGGTGCGACCGCCGCAGGCGCGAGTTTCGCAAGCGAAACTCTATTCTTATTAATCTGATACCGGGCGCCGGGAAAGGCGCTTTGTATATAATAAAATTCCATAGGGAGGAAAGAAAGCATGAAGAAAAAAGTTTTAAGCGTACTGTTATGTGTAGCAATGGCGGCAACACTGGCTGTAGGATGCGGCTCAAAGGATGAGGGCACTACAGACGGCGGTTCTGACGCAAAGACAGAGGACACTGCAAAAGATGACAGCAGTGATTCTGGAAAGAAGACTTATGCAATTGTCACAAAATCAGCAGGAAATCCTTACAATGAAAAAGAGGCAGAAGGATTCCAGGAAGTAATCGAGGCAGAAGGCGGAGAATGCATCGTAAAACATCCTGAGGCTGCTACAGCGGATGCACAGGTATCTGTTATCCAGTCACTGATTTCCCAGGGAGTAGATTCTATCTGTATCGCTGCAAACGATGAGAATGCACTTCAGGCAGCACTGGAAGAAGCAATGGATGCAGGAATCAAAGTATCCTGCCTTGACTCTAAAGCGAACCCTGACAGCCGTCAGACATTCGTAAATCAGGCTGGAACAACTGAGATCGGCCAGGCTCTGATGGACGCAGTTCTGGACATCACAGGCGGAGAAGGACAGTGGGCAATTCTTTCAGCTACATCACAGGCAACAAACCAGAATGCATGGATCGACGCTATGAAAGAGATCATGAAAGAAGACAAATACTCCAAACTGGAACTTGTAGAAGTTGCATACGGAGATGACGAGCCGCAGAAATCAACAGACCAGACACAGGCTCTGTTATCCAAATACCCGGATCTGAAAGTTATCTGCGCACCTACAACTGTTGGTATCAATGCAGCAGCTAAGGTACTTCAGGACGAGAAATCATCTGTAAAACTGACAGGACTTGGACTGCCTTCAGAAATGGCTGAATACATCGGTGATGACGACGCTCATTCCTGCCCGTATATGTATCTGTGGAATCCGATCGATGTTGGACGCCTTGGGGCTTACACATCAATCGCATTAGTTGACGGAACAATCACAGGAGCAGTAGACGACACATTCACAGCCGGCGACATGGGCGACTACACAGTAGTAGAAGCATCAGACGGCGGAACAGAAGTCATCCTCGGCGCACCGTTCAAATTCGATCCTTCTAACATCGACGAGTGGAAAGACGTTTACTAAAATTTTACAAACCCATAAATAAGTAATATAAGCGGGCCAAAATGGCTCGCTTATATTACTTATGATTCCAAAAAGACGCTGCTTGCACAAGAAATCCGGGTGAAAAGATTCCGGATAAATGCAGGATATCTCACTGGACAGAAGCCGTGGTAAGTGATATTCTGGAAACAGCACAAAGGGCATGTACATAAGAATGCCGAGACATGAAAGGAGACAACATGATCAGAAAAAGTTTTAAAATGAAATTATACCCGGGAATGGAAAAAGAGTATGAAAAGCGCCATAATCAATTGTGGCCGGAGATGAGAGATATGATCCATGAATACGGCGGATCCAACTATTCGATCTTCCTCGATAAGGAGACCGATATTCTGTACGGCTATATAGAACTCGAAGACGCAGAAAAATGGGACAAGAGCGCGGACACAGAGATCTGCCGTAAATGGTGGGACTTCATGGCGGATATCATGGAGACCAATCCGGATAATAGTCCTGTATCTACCGATCTTTATCCTGTATTTCATTTGGATTGATATAAACATCGTGCATATGTATTGGATCTGCAATAAGGGGACTGTCGGGAAACAGACGGCTCCCCTTCTCTATGTTAAGAAACACATGAGCCTCTATCCGGTTAAGATTTTAAGTTGTTTCTATGTTACTATTCACAGTCGATTAGGGCATGACAAATAGAGCGGGTGTCATTTCCGCTTGATTTTTCATATTTGAATCGAC
>NZ_WKZK01000014.1:0-80185 GCF_009680135.1 Eubacterium sp. BIOML-A2 | reverse complement strand
AGTCATTGTCTGATACTTTATCAGTACATCATGGGTGAACTCTACACCATTATTTCCGAAGGTAAATTTACGCAATCCTATGGAAAAGTTTTTTTGACGTTTGAGAAAAAATGAGGTACAATACACCTTGTAGCAAAAAAACGTTCATGTTGAAGTCTAAATACTTGATTGTTTTAGCAGGAGGGAGCAAGTATGGCACCAAGGAAAACAACAAAGAAACCAGTAACCACAAAACCAGCGGCAGAAGAGGCTGCAGAGTTATCTGTAGAAGCAGCCGGGACAGCAACTGCAAAAGCTGAGGCTACAAAAGCAGCGGTACCGGGAGAAGAAAAGAAGGAAACAGTAAAGCCAGAGGCTGCAAAAAAAAATGCTGTTAAAACCGAGGCAATTGAGACGAAAGCAGGAAAGGCAAAGGCGATCGAGACAAAGAAAGATACGACAAAAGCCATTGAAACAAGAGCAGCTGTTCTCAAAGATCCTGAACCTGTTACAGAAGAACCAAAGAAAACAGCGGCAAAGAAGGCCGCACCTAAGAAGGCCACAGCAAAAACAACTGCTGCGAAGAGAACCACAAAAAAAGCAGAGTTAAAGACAGAGTTGTTCCTTCAGTTCTCAGGAAAAGAATACTCAGAAAAAGAAGTACTTCAGAAAGTGAAAGATGTATGGACTAAGGAACTGAAGAATAAAGTGGGCGATATGAAAGACGTAAAGATCTATCTGAAACCAGAAGAATTTGCGGCATATTACGTAATCAACGGGGACACTACCGGAAAAGTGGACTTGTAGAATTGCCGGGGATTTGGGTGGGGGCGCAAAATGAAGGGATAGCCGCCAGCCTCCTAAGGGCATACATGCCGTTCCGTATTGCGGACGCAGACCTAAGAAATTCTAAGAAGCAGCCAGCCGCGGAAGTGGGGCACAGATGGCACATCACGAGAAATCCGATGATTTCTCGCGCTGGGCCATCCGCTTTTATGATTCGGAATCATAAAAGCTCCCCACTTTCGCGGCTGGCTGCTTCTAAGAATTTCTAAGGCCTGCTTTAGCAGTACGGAACGGCATGTATGCCCTTAGGAGGCTAGCGGCTATCCCTTCATTTTGCTGGGCGCATCCAATCGGTAAAAAAGCGCGTCAATTGGGGCGCCGCGTAACGGGGGAAGCGTATGAATTCGCTTGGTGATACGAAATAAATTCGGTACATGGTAAGGACAAGGCATTCATGTACTTACAGTGTAACTGTTTATACTTCTGTCAGGCCGCACTCTTCCCATTGGTAAACAAATGGAGATTTTATGTTCCGCCAAGCGAATCAATACGCTGCTCCGTTTCAGCGCCTCCCCAGGTGACAACCTTCCTGCCGATTGGATGCACCCAGCGAAATTAAAAGAGCACCGTAAGCCTCCCAATTGCACCTATGCCGTTTAGAAGTGCTAAAGCGGACCTTAGAAATTCTTGGAAGCCGACAGCCGAAAAAGTGGGGAAATTTTGTGATCACCGAATCACAAAATTAGGCGACCCAGCGCGAGAAATCATCGGACTTCTCGTGATGTGTCGCCTGTGCCCCACTTTTTTGGCTGGCGGCTTCCTAGAATTTCTTAGGTTCGTGTCCGCACATCAAAACGGCATAGGTGCAATTGGGAGGCTTACGGTGCTCTCTTTATTTCGCGCCCCCACCCGCCGACAAGTCTAAAGCTTGTTACCTACTACTGCGTATTCTTAATGGCAATCTCAGGAAGAGTGTGGTAAAATTGCAGTTAGAAGATAGGTTTTTGAAGAATTATTGATTGATGATATTTTTGAATCAGATATAAAGCACAGAAAAATGGGGGAGTAAAAAGATGGGAACAGAGAACAGCGGCAGTAACAAAAAAGACAGTGAAAAAGGAAGGCATCCTGCCGTTAAACTATATCTGCGTATTATGCTGGCACTTTATGGGGTGGCCGTACTCACGTGCCTGATCTGCAATCTAGTTATTGAGCACAGACTTTCCTGGTTTTACATTGTCCTGTTTTCAATCGGGATCGCTTTTTCAGTCACGATCCTGCCGGTACTTGTAAAAAAGCACAGAGTCATTCTGCCGGCACTCGGTGTTACGCTTTTTACATTTCTGCTTCTGTACGCGTGTAACCTTTATACAGGAGGGGACTGGTTGTATCGGTATGCATTTCCTATCGCGGCATTTCCGGTTGCTGCAGTCTGGCTGATGATTCTTACGGCAAAGATAAAGGGAATGAACTGGTATTTTAAATCTGCGTTTATTTCACTTTTGGCAGGAATACTAATTATGACACTGAATACATGGGTTGACGCTGTGCTGAGCGGAAAAGATAATCTTGTAAAAACGTTTGTATTGAAGTTTAATCCCACGGATACGGGGTATTTAGTCAATACATTGATCGGGATTTGTTTTGCGGCATATTTCTTTATTGGAATATGGCTTGGCATATCAAAGAGGGAGAAAAACAGACAAAGATTAAACGAAGCAGATGCCTCCGAACAGCAGGAGGAGGGGGAGTAAGCAGCGGGGAAAAGAGGTGCTGATATGGAATTTGAACAGGATTATATTATGAGGATGATAAAGGGGGAAACAGCGGCCCTGGCGCGGATTATATTTCGAAAGACAAGTCCGCAGTATGAGCTTCCGGAGGAAAATAAATATACGGCAGCGGATGATCTGTTTGCCCGTCTGGTAAGAATGGCGGATGCAGGAGCGGTGAATAAGGCGGAAAATATGCTGTACCAGGAACTGGATCAGTCGGATCAAACTTATCTGGAAATGGGAATTGGATTTTATCATCATCTGAACGAATACGGGGATGATTTTCTGGCCCAAAACGATTATACAAGAGAAGAGATCGGCGAGGGGATCAGGCAGCTGCTTGCGGAGTACGGAATGGATTCTCTGGATGAGATACTTGAGATCTAATGTATTACATGTAATGAATATAGAAGAAAAGAGGTTGGAAAAATGACAAGATTGGAGCAGCAGATTCAGTTTATCAGGGAGATCGATAAGGTGAAAAATATTTACCGGCAGACCTACCTGGCAGACGGCCGGAGAAAGGAAAACGATGCGGAACATTCCTGGCACATTGCGCTGATGGCAGTGCTTTTGCAGGAGTATGTGCCGGATGCAGATGCGGCCAGGGTGATGACCATGGTTCTGATTCACGATCTGGTTGAGATTGATGCAGGAGATACCTATGCGTATGATTCCGCAGGGGCAGAGACGAAACGTGTCAGGGAAGCGGCAGCGGCGGACCGGATATTCGGTCTCCTTCCGGAGGAACAGGGGCAGGAGTTCCGCAGGTTGTGGGAGGAGTTTGAGGAGTATGAGACTCCGGATGCGAAGTTTGCCCATCTGCTGGATAATTTTCAGCCGCTGCTGCTCAATGATGCATCCGGCGGAAAAAGCTGGGCGGAGCATAAGGTGAAAAAGTCACAGATTTATAAACGGAATCAGAAAATAGAGGAAACCTCGGAAGATATATGGAAATGTATGCAGGCGATTGTACAGGAGCATATTGAGAAAGGAAATGTGATAGACAGATAGCGCATCCAAGATCGGCCGTAACCCATGAATGCAGAGAGGGCGGTGTGCGTCAGTATGCATGTTTACGTGGCTGCTGCAAAATGGAGCCGGTGTGTGAATCAGGAGGTATCAGAATGTACGAAAAGGAAATAGAACTGCTTCAGAAAATAATAGATGACAGCGGTAACATTGTGTTTTTTGGCGGTGCAGGAGTATCCACAGAGAGCAATATTCCTGATTTCAGGAGTGCTGACGGTATTTACCATCAGAAATACAAATACTCTCCGGAACAGGTAGTAAGCCACAGCTTTTTTATGGAGTATACAGAAACATTTTACGACTTTTACAAGGAAAAAATGATGATATTAGATGCGCTGCCCAACCCTGCGCATCTCAAACTGGCAGAGCTGGAACAGGCGGGAAAGCTGAAGGCTGTGATCACACAGAATATTGACGGCCTTCATCAGGCGGCCGGCAGCCGGACTGTCTTCGAACTCCACGGCAGCATCCACAGGAACTACTGCATGAAGTGCGGGCGTTTTTACGATGCGCAGTTTGTCAAGAACTCCGACGGTATACCGCGCTGTGAATGCGGAGGTATCGTCAAACCGGATGTGGTGCTGTACGAGGAAGGTCTGGATTCCAGGACAATCCAGGGGGCGGTAGGTGCAATTACCGAGGCAGATACCCTTATTATTGGAGGAACCTCGTTGGTAGTTTATCCGGCCGCGGGATTCATCGATTATTTCCGTGGAAGGCATCTGGTTGTAATTAATAAGTCAGAGACTGCAAAGGCCGTCCGGGCTGAGCTAAACATATCCGCACCCATTGGGCAGATATTGGGTGCAATTACAGTGCAGTAATCATTTCACCTATGAATGCATATGCAGGGAAGATTCACGAAGAACAGCAGCCCGCCAGAACGTCCGGTTCCGGCGGGCTGACTTATATGTCAGTATTCTTTACTTGTACAGATGGGGCACAAGCCCTGAAAATCTATTCAAGGGGTTTACGTTCTTTCCCAGCGTCCCGATGCGCCGCAAGGCAGCACCAGCCCGTTTGAGCTTACAGGAAGCCCGATTTCCTGGGAGTCTACGGTTCCGTTCCAGGCTTTGAGCTCGGTGGAGATCATATATGTCAGGACGGCCGGGGCCAGTCCGGTGGTATAGGAATTAACCAGGAAGAATACCGCATCCTTTGACAGGATCTGGGTGCAGAGCCTGATCAGCGGATGGATCATATCCTCAATCTTCCATACCTCCCCTTTGGGACCTCTTCCATAGGAGGGAGGGTCCATGATAATGGCATCGTAAGTATTGCCGCGGCGGATTTCCCTTTCCACGAACTTCACACAGTCGTCCACGAGCCAGCGGATCGGAGCTTCGCCCAGTCCGGAGGATGCCGCATTTTCCTTTGCCCAGCCAACCATGCCTTTGGAGGCATCCACATGGGTAACCTGTGCGCCGGCTGCCGCTGCTGCCAGCGTAGCGCCGCCCGTGTAAGCAAAAAGATTCAGCACCTTTACTGTCCGGCCTGCGTTTCTTATCTTATCGGAGAACCAGTCCCAGTTCACGGCCTGTTCCGGGAATAGCCCTGTGTGCTTAAAATTAAAAGGTTTCAGGTTAAAAGTAAGTTCCCCGTAATGAATCTGCCACTGATGGGGCAGATCAAAGAATTCCCATTCCCCGCCGCCCTTTTTACTGCGGTGATAGTGCCCGTTTGGTTTCTTCCAGCCCTTCTGTGTCTTAGGCGTGTCCCAGATGACCTGGGGATCCGGGCGAATTAAAAAATAATCCCCCCAGCGCTCCAGCTTTTCTCCCATGGAACAATCTATGACCTCATAATCTTTCCAGTTATCTGCAATCCACATGATTTTTATCTTATCCTTTCTTTCGGAAACTGCCTGTTTAAAATTCCAAAACAAGCGGAAAACTACACATATCATCTCATAAATGCATAAAATTATCAACATGGATTTTCGGATATTATTATCATAACAGAAACAGATCGCAACAGTTCAGACAGGCCTGAACTGTTACGCATCCAGCCCATTGAAATTCGCCTGCGGCGAAGGGGGCTGTGCGCCGGCGGCGTACGTTTAACACGGACCGGAGCAAAGCGGAGACAGGATGCGATGCCTGCAATCATCATGTTTTCGTACGGTCTGTGCAGTAAATGCACAGACCTGTCTGAACGGTTACAACAGATCGTTCGACAACATAGTAGCATCGGGACAAACAAACAGATGTTGACAATAAATATTGTTTACTCAAAGCCAAGTCAGTGATAGAATATATCTATAAATAACTTCAAAGGGGTCAGACCCCTTTGCACTGATTTCGAAAGGAGACACTATTATGATAACGGTTAATGCAATAGGAGACGCCTGCCCCATCCCTGTCATAAAGACGAAGAAGGCTCTCCAGGAACTGGAAGGCCCTGGAGTTCTTGAGGTATTGGTAGATAATGAAATTGCCGTCCAGAATGTAACAAAGCTGGCATCCAGTTCCGGAGCCGGGGTAAGTTGGGAAAAAACCGGAGAAAAAGAATATCGGATTGCCATTAAAAAGGAAGGCGGTGTTTTGCAGCAGGAACAGTATGAGAAGCAGGAACAGCAGAAAGAGGCCGTGTGCTGCACGGACAGCAGTGGCGGTACAATAGTTGTAGTATCTTCAGACCGGATGGGAGAGGGAAATGATGAATTGGGAGAAGTGTTGATGAAAGGCTTTATTTTTGCCGTGTCACAGCTCGAGGAACTGCCCCGGACAATCCTTTTCTACAATGGAGGAGCCAGGCTTACTGCGGAAGGTTCTGATTCCCTGGAGGATTTGAAAGCAATGGAGGTCCAGGGCGTACAGATTATGACATGCGGTACATGCCTGGATTATTACGGGCTGAAGGAAAAGCTTCAGGTAGGAAGCGTGACCAATATGTACACGATTGTAGAGACCATGAATGGAGCGCAAAAAGTGATCCGTCCCTAAAAAATAGAGTTTCTGAGAGTGCGCAATACTAGAGTGTGTCTGAAAATTCATTGCCGCAAGATGCTGCCCCACTTCACGGTCTATTTACTGCCAAATCCAGAGGGCGTAGCCCACTACGCCTCCTGTATTTGGCAGTAAATACCCCGCAAACTGGGACAACATCTTGCAACAAGCAATTTTCAGACACGCTCCAGGAAAGGAGGAAGATGGCATGAACAAAGGGAAAGATGTTCGTCTTACCCAGATGGCAAAGACAGCCGGGTGAGCGGCTAAAATAGGTCCTGAGACCCTTGCCCAGGTTCTGGGTAAGCTGCCAAAATTCCAGGATGAGAATCTCATGGTTGGGATTGAAACGTCAGATGATGCTGCGATTTACAAGGTTACGGATGATATTGCTATGATTCAGACCGTTGACTTCTTTACCCCGGTTGTGGATGATCCGTATACCTTCGGGCAGATTGCAGCAGCCAATTCCCTCAGCGATGTATACGCGATGGGAGGAGAGCCAAAGGTGGCTCTGAATATTGTGGGATTTCCAAATTGTCTGGACCCGGAGATTCTCGGGGAGATCTTAAGAGGCGGTGCCGATAAGGTAAAGGAAGCCGGCGCCGTGCTGGTGGGAGGACACTCCGTCCAGGATGATGAGCCGAAGTACGGCCTGAGTGTGTCGGGATTTGTACATCCCGATAAGATATACAGAAATTATGGCTGCCGGCCCGGGGATGTGCTGGTCCTGACCAAACAGATCGGAAGCGGCATCATCAATACTGCGGTAAAAGCGGAAATGGCCTCGGAACAGGCCAAAACACAAGCCGTCATAGTGATGTCTTCCCTCAATAAAAAAGCAAAGGAAGCAGCAGAGGGATTTCCGGTCAATGCCTGTACGGATATCACCGGATTCGGACTGCTGGGACATTGTGCGGAAATGGCTAAGGCCAGCGGCGTAACGCTGGAGATTCAAGCAAAAAGGGTGCCTTACATGCAGGAGGCTGCGGATTACGCCAAGATGGGCTTAATCCCTGCCGGTGCCTATAAAAACCGTGAACACTGTCAGAGTATGGTGGACGCGGAACGCGTAGAAGAATATGTAACAGACCTCATGTACGACCCTCAGACATCAGGCGGCCTTTTGTTCAGCCTGCCAAAGTGTTATGCGGATGAATTTATGAATGGGTTGAAGCGTGCAAAACTGGACACCAAAGTCTCCGTGATCGGACGGGTGCTGGAGAAAGAAGAAAAATTGATAAGGCTTTTGCCATAATACAAATTAGTGCCTCCCGGCGTAAATACGATGGGAGGCACTACAAACAAAGCATAAGGAGCAGTCTATGAATAAGAACCTTTTATATCGGAAAATCCCAAAAGTAGATGTTCTGATGGAAAACAATGTTATAAAGCAAATGGCGGAACTGTATGGTTATGACGGTGTACTGGAAGCCGTACGGATTGAGCTTGATAAGCTGCGCGCCTATATTGCGTCCTGTGAGAACGAGGAAGAAGCCGAACAGCAGATAGAAAGCCTTATGGTGCGCATAGAACTTACCGCAGCGGATATGCACCGCCCCAACATGACGCGCGTGTTAAACGGAACGGGAACGATACTGCATACCAACCTTGGCCGTGCTCCGCTTAGCACTGAACATCTGAAGCAGGTGACATATATCGCAGGAGGCTACTCCAATCTGGAATATGACCTGGAAGAAGGCGGCAGGGGGGAACGGTATTCTCATTTTGAAAGGCTTCTATGCAGGATCACAGGGGCAGAAGCTGCCATGGCTGTTAACAATAATGCTGCCGC
Organism: Eubacterium sp. BIOML-A2; assembly: GCF_009680135.1. Lineage (NCBI taxonomy): Bacteria > Bacillati > Bacillota > Clostridia > Eubacteriales > Eubacteriaceae > Eubacterium > Eubacterium sp. BIOML-A2. The sequence goes on along the minus strand of NZ_WKZK01000014.1, from coordinate 71,870 downwards.
GGTTATGCTGATCTTAAGCTCCCTGGCAAAAGGCGGGGAAGTCATCGTATCCCGGGGAGAATTGGTAGAGGTCGGAGGCAAATTCAGAATTCCCGATGTCATGGAACAAAGCGGCGCAGTCCTCAGAGAAGCCGGAACCACCAACAAAACACATATTAGTGACTATGAGGAAGCCGTCACGGAGGAGACAAAGGCCTTCATGAAGGTGCACACCAGCAACTACAGGATCGTAGGTTTTACAGAATCGGTTTCCGTTGCAGAACTGGCAGCACTGAAAGAAAAGTATCAGCTCCCGGTCATCGAGGACCTGGGCAGCGGTGTCCTGGTAGATTTAAGCAAATACGGACTGGCCTATGAGCCCACGGTGCAGGATTCTGTGAAAAATGGGGCCGATGTGGTCTGTTTCAGCGGAGACAAGCTGCTGGGCGGCCCTCAGGCGGGGATCATTGTTGGAAAAAAGAAATATATAGACATGATGAAAAAGAACCAGCTGACGCGGGCGCTGCGGATTGACAAATTCACAGCCTCGGCGCTGGAAGTCGTTTTGCGGGAATATTTATCGGAAGAGAAAGCAGTACACAACATACCGGCCTTATCTATGATCACGCGAAAGCGGGAAGAAGTGGAAAAGGATGCCAAAAAGTTCTGTAAAATGCTCAGACGTGCAGAACTGACTGCAAAAATCGGCGTCGAAAGCTGTGAAGCACAGATCGGAGGCGGCTCCCTGCCGCTGGAGCGCATCCCAAGCTTTGCGGTGACAATCCGCCCCCTGGATATCAGTACACCAGAGCTGGAAGAGAGGCTTCGACATATGCCGGTGCCAGTGGTGGGACGGGTCATGAATGACAAGATCCTCCTGGATATGCGGACATTTGATGGAAAATTCATGAACTATCTTACCAGAATCTTAAAGGAGCAGAATGTCCTGGAAAAGGAAGGAAACCCTTATGAAGCATATTATTATCGGAACAGCGGGCCATATTGACCATGGAAAAACAACACTGATAAAAGCGCTCACCGGCCGGAACACGGACCGCTGGGAGGAGGAACAGCGCAGAGGAATTACAATCGACCTGGGGTTTACCTGGTTCGACTTAAAGAACGGAAACAGGGCGGGCATCATAGACGTTCCGGGCCATGAGAAGTTCATAAATAATATGGTTGCCGGTGTTGTGGGGATGGATCTGGTGCTTCTGGTTATCGCAGCCGATGAGGGAATCATGCCCCAGACAAGAGAGCATATGGATATTTTAGAAATGCTGGGAGTCCAAAAAAGTATTCTGGTCCTGAATAAATGCGACCTGGTGGACGAAGAATGGCTGGAGATGGTGGAAGAAGAGATCCGGGAAGAACTGCAGGGGACATTTCTGGAACAGGCTCCTGTCGTGAAAGTGTCGGCAGCAACCGGGGCGGGGATCCCCCTTCTGGTTGAAACCATTGAACGCCTGAGCGAGGATGAGGTGGTGGAAAAGGAGATTCACACCATACCCAGGCTGCCCGTAGACCGGGTATTTTCTCTCTCCGGCTTCGGTACTGTGGTAACCGGTACGCTCGTCAGCGGGACGATTTCAAAAGAAGATAAACTGGAGATGTTTCCGAATGGACGGGAGTGTAAGATCCGCAATATCCAGGTACATGGCAGGGACGTGGAAACATGCTATGCGGGCCAGCGCGTGGCAATCAATATCTCCAATATGAAGAAAAAGGAACTGCAAAGAGGCTGCGTCCTTGCGCCCCCCGGAAGCATGAAAGATTCCAGGCTCCTGGATGTAAAACTGGAAATGCTGGATTCCTCCGTGCGTGTCCTGGCAAACAACACAAGGCTGCATTTTTTCAGCGGTACCAGCGAGGTATTGTGCCGCGCTGTCCTTTTGGGTGATGAGACTCTTGGACCGGGAGAAAGCGGATATGTCCAGCTTAGAATGGAAAAGGAGGTCGCCTTCCGGAGAGGGGACAGATTTGTTGTGCGGTTCTATTCTCCTATGGAGACAATCGGGGGCGGTGTGATACTGGAACCAAATGCGGTGAAGAAGAAACGGTTTTCCCCGGAGGTTCTGGATTCCCTGAAGCAGAAGGAGTCCGGTTCCGCCGAAGATGTAATTGAACTGCATGTGAAAGAGTACGCAGAAACAATGGCTGCGATGTCAGAGCTTGCCAAACTCACGGCGCTGTCCAGAGAAGAGACAGAAGAGGCCGTGAAGATTCTTGCAGAGGAGGGACTGGTCTGTGTTTTCCCGATGAAAAAGGATACGTTCGTGTGGCATACAGCGGACGAGCGTGCATACAGAGAGAAGATTCTGAATGCCCTGAAAAAATACGTGGAGAAGAACCCTTACCGCTATGGTATGGCGAAGGCAGAAGTGCACAGTACCTACATGAAACGCGTAAAGCCCAATATATTTGATAAATATATCGAGTATCTGGAAGCGCAGAACATTCTGTCGCGCCATGATGAATTCCTTGCGCCGCCGGCGTATGAAGCGGCCAGGGATGCGGTTTATGAGAAGGTGCGGCGCACGCTTTTAGGCGTATTGAAACCCGCGGGTTATGATTTTGCCAGAATGACGGATATCAGTTTCGGGGAAATACCTGCCGGCACGGTGGAGGATATCCTTCTCCTTTTGGTTGACAGCGGAGAAATCGTAAAAGTAGCGGATGGCATGTACACACTTGGTTCTTATATGGACGCGGCACGGGAGAAGATTGTGGAAAAGCTGAAAGCAGACGGGAAAATTACAATCGCAGAGATTCGTGATATGTTTGGCACAAGCCGGAAAAGTGCGAAACCGATTCTGGAATACATGGACAGCATTAAGGTCACCCGGAAAACAGGAGCAGAAAGTGAAAGGATATCGAATCTATGAATCTGAAACAAATAGAGGCATTCACAGCGGTCGCGGAGGAGGGAAGCTTTTCAAAGGCGGCAAAACAACTCTTCCTGACACAGCCCACAGTAAGCGCACATGTCTCATCGCTGGAGCAGGAACTGGGAGTCTGCCTGTTTGTGAGAAATACAAAAGAGGTCAGCCTTTCAGAAGATGGGAAAAAACTGCATGGCTATGCAAAGCAGATGATTGTGCTTCAGAGAGAGATTGAAACAGTATTTAACAGGACGAGGAAAGAGACCAGCCACTGCATGCATATTGCCGCATCCAGCGTTCCTTCCCAGTATCTGCTTCCTCAGATCCTGGCAAAATTCAGTGAGCTGTATCCCGGAGAACGCTTTAAAATTGCAGAGACGGACAGCACAAAAGTAGTGGAACAGGTAATAAACGGAAATGCGGATATCGGATTTACCGGAACAGTACTGGAAAAAAAATACTGCCGGTACATACCGTTTTACCAGGATGAACTGGTCATTATCACACCGAATTCAGATAAATTCAGGCGCCTGCGGGAAAAGCTTCTCAGCGAAAAGAAGCAGATAAAAACGGAATCGGAAAACATGTGGATCCAGGAGGAACCTCTGATTCTGCGGGAAGAAGGTTCCGGTACCCGTAAGGAGGCCGAGAGGCTGCTGAAAAAGATGGGAATCCAAATAGATGCGCTCAGGATTGTAGCGAGCATAGAAAATCAGGAGACGATCAAACGTTCAGTGAGCAGAGGCGTTGGAATCTCCATTATATCGCGCCTTGCTGCAGAAGACGAAATCAGCGCCGGCAGTATCCTGTGTTTCCCTCTGGATGCGGAGGAGGGAAAGCGTGACATAAATGTCGTTTATAATAAAAACTTCCAGCTGTCTGCGCCCGCAGAAAACTTTCTGCGGGTGGTGAGCAAAGTTTATCCGAAGGAAATTCCATAACGAATGCTTTACGGGAAGCCTTGCGGCAGACCATTGAATAAAATACATTTTAACAGCCACTATAGAGGCTGTCTATAGTGGTTTTAATTTATGGCGGTTTTCAATTAGACGCATAAAGCCTTGCGGGTTATACTGGATAGGTAGAGCACTCTAGAGCGTGTCTGAAAATTGCTTGTTGCAAGATGTTGTCCCAGTTTGCGGGATATTGCGGCAATGAATTTTTAGACACGCTCTAGGGAAATGGAGGGGGAAGTTATGATTTACATGGACAATGCGGCGACAACAATACAGAAGCCGGAAAAAGTGGCAGAGGCTGTTGTCAGCGCAATGAGCTCGATTGGAAATGCGGGAAGAGGCGCAACGGAGGCGTCTTTGAGTGCGTCCAGAATGATATTTGACACGAGGGAAAAGCTCTGCCGTTTGTTCCATGCGGAAAGCCCAACAAGAATTGCGTTTACGGCTAATTCAACGGAGAGCCTGAATATTGCGGTCAAGGGGATCGTGGGTTCCGGTGATCATGTGATAACAACCGTACTTGAGCATAATTCGGTCCTCCGCCCGCTATACGAATGCCGGGAAAAAGGAACGGAACTTACGATCCTGGGATGCGATGAAAAGGGCAACATTTCCTATAAAGAGATGGAAAATGCAGTCAAAAAAAATACCAAGGCAATTGTGTGCACACATGGCTCCAATCTGACCGGTAATATGGTGGATATTGGAAGAGTGGGGCGGATTGCTGCCAAATGTGGGATCCTGCTCATCGTGGATGCATCCCAGACAGCCGGAGTGTATCCGATCGATGTACAGCAAATGCACATTGACATTTTGTGTTTTACCGGCCATAAAAGCCTGTTGGGCCCACAGGGAACCGGCGGCCTGTATGTCAGAGAGGGCGTAGAAGTACGTCCGCTTTTAAGCGGCGGAAGCGGTGTGGATACGTATAATACACACCACCCAAAGCAAATGCCGACGGCGTTGGAAGCAGGAACCCTGAATGGACATGGAATCGCGGGCTTAAATGCGGCGCTGGAATATCTGGAGGAGAATGGGATTGACTGGATCCGGAAAAAAGAATTAGCCCATATGCGGCAGTTCTACGAGGGAATCTTCCATATTCCAGGCGTGACGGTTTACGGTGATTTTGACACGGATGAGAGATGTCCAATCGTATCCTTCAACATTGGAGACTATGATTCTTCTGATGTAAGCGATGAACTATTTGTAACATATCAGATTGCTACCAGGCCGGGGGCACACTGTGCACCGCTGATGCACAGAGCGCTGGGAACGGAAGGCCAGGGGGCCGTAAGGTTCAGTTTCTCACATTACAACACAGAAGAAGAAATTAAAGAAGCTGTCCGTGCAGTAAGAGAGTTAGCGCAGCCGTCATAGTCTGCATTACGGTAGGTGAGTAAAATGAGAAAAAAAGAGTTAAAACTAGTCATCACATTTCATACAACTGCGGACGCCATGGCAATGGAAAAATTATGCCGTCAAAAGAACATACCAGGCAGATTAATCCCCGTCCCCCGCATCCTATCCGCAGGCTGCGGCCTCTCCTGGTGCACGGCCCCATCCCAGAAAGCCGCAGTCCAAAAAGCAATAGAACTGGCCGGAATCCAGGAAGAAGCAATCCAGGAGTGCATGGTATAAATCCACTTTGCATAAAAAAGATGTCTGAGAGGAGTACTGGAATTATAATACGAATACTAGCACATCGAACAGTAAGTTACTTATTTTTCAATGTACTAGACCTGAGCTAAAAAAATAAAAAACAGCATCAAAAACATCAAACCCAAGCAATACGATCCGCCTGCTCCGTCATATCCCCTGCCCGTGTAAGTTTTTAAGTACAGCCTGGATGCGAGCAGCCTGGACGTGAGGGGAGCGGCGGGAGGGACGATGGTGTTTTCTGATGCCTCATAGTGTGCCGTATTTCCGTTGGGATAAAATAAAAAAATCTGATGGACAAACTTTGCTATCCAAAGCAAAGTTTGAAGCGACTTAAGCGACAAATCATCAGATTTGTCGCTGCATGTCGCTGGTTCCATCAGATTTTTTTATTTTATCCCTACGGAAACTAGGCTAAACGGCCGGTATCAGAAAACACCATCGTCCCTCCCGCCGCTCCCCTCACGTCCAGGCGTCCCCTCTCCCCGCTCTACTTATCACGAGGATTCTTCCAAAACCAAAATGCCACGAGTATTCCAGTTATGTAAAGTATGTTGACGAGTATGGTTGGATTATCTCTAAGCAGATATATCACAGCAACAATTGCAGCCAGGGATATCGTCAGCTCAAATGCTTTCATAATCCGTTTTTCTTTGATGTCCCGGGCTTGCTGCTGCAATTCATTGCGCTTTTGCTCCAAAGTAAGATAGTCCATAAGATTATCGTCGCTGATTCGGGAGAGAATCCACTTATCACGGAAGAACTCTTTATCTTCCTTTTTGAAATGGAAGCGCTTTTTATCGGCCGGCTCCTCATCGGGCATTTCGTAATCGGTATCTGTCTCCTTTTGGGCGGATACTTTTTTAAATGTCTTGCTGGTGAATTCAGAGGCTTTACCGGTAAACTCAGAAGCCTTATCTGTGAAGTCAGCGGCTTTGTTCTTTAATTCAGATACTTTTTGTGATAATTCCGGTTCTTTAGCTGCAGATTCCTGCGCCTGAGATACCGGTGCCGGGCTGCCGGATCCATCGGATAACGCAGATGCAGACGAAGCGGAAGCCGCGGAGGTGGTCTCTGCTGCTGCCTCTTTTACGGCGCCTTCCCTGTTGATTTCAGTGGAGCCTGGCATTTCTGATGCAAATGGCACAATATTCGAAACATCTGTATCAACCGGAGGGACAGCCGTGGGAGTCCCGGGTGTTTTATTGACAGTTTCATCTTTTGTAGGAATTAATTCTTCGGACACAGATTATACCTCCATATGTATTTTTCTTAATCATATCAGTTTTTGTCGAAAAATACAATAAAAGGCGGCAGAAAGGCTTAAAGCCCCTTTTCAAAGTTATCCAGTACATGAGGGAGCAGTCTGTCACTGTATGCGGACAGCGGGTACTTACCTTCGCAGAGTGACCAGTCATAGAGAAGTCCGCGCTCATACATTGTATAAATCTTTACAAGCTCCGCTGCGGAGGCAGCACTGCAAAATTCTCCGGAATCAAGCCCGGCAGTGATGATCTCCGTGATCAGCTGAAAATAGTAACGGTCGTCATCCAGAAGAGAACGGTTGTCTTTTGTGACAAGCTGCGATGAATACAGGGATGCAAGCAGATTGCGGTCAATGCTTGTCTCAATCATATAAAATAATTCGTGATTCAGCAGCAGCAGTTTCTCCCTGGAGGACAGCGTTTGATCCATGGTACTGTAGATCTCTTCGTATTTCTGGTCAAAAAGATCCGAAAGGGTGGAGAGAAGGGCATCCTTCCCCTTAAAATAGTGATAAAATGTTCCTTTTGATGTCTTGGAAAGTTTGATAATGTCCTCTACGGTTGTGTCGTCATATCCGTTTTTATAAAATAAGTTCCAGGCAGCTTTTACGATACGGCTTTTGGTTGTCTGTTTTTTCCTTGGCATAACAAGCTCTCTTTCCCGAGGGGTGCTTAACAATCTCTTAGATATTAAGAAGCAAACACGCCTTAGCATTTATACGTTCTGTTTCGTTTATCAGTATAGCATAAGTTATAAATAACGACTATGGAAAAAATATAGAAAAATGGGTGTGGTTTACTTCCCGAGTAACAGTTTAACCTTGCCTGAACTGTTACTCGGGAAGTAAACCACACCCATTTTTTGTGTATCATATTATTCGCCTCTTGCAACTTTAAATCCGTATTTCAGCGGATCATCGGGATCGATTACGTAGGTTGCTTCGCCGGTAACATAAGCGCTTCCGGTAATCTGGGGAACCACTGCCTTGAATTCACCGACAGTTGCCTCTTCTTTGATCACACCTTTGAATTGGGATCCTATAAAACTTTCGTATACAAACGGTTCTCCGATCTTAATTTCACCGCGTGAATAAAGCGTTGCAAGCTTTGCGCTTGTCCCGGTACCACACGGGGAACGGTCAGACATATAATCACCGAAAATAACTACATTGCGGTAATTACAGCCTTCTGTGTCGGTATGGCAGTAGAGTTCCGCCAGATCAACAGAGGTGATGTCAAGAAATGGGTGTTTGATTTCCACCTCAGCGTTTACCTGCTTTATTACCTTCATGCCAAAATCTGTCAGCTTTGGAATAGATTCCTTATCTACCGTCCAGCCAAGCTGTTCGATATTGATAAGAGCAAAAAAACTTCCGCCGAATGCAATGTCGTATTTAATTTCTTTGCCGTCTACTACGGTCGTAAGATTTTCTTTATAAAGAAAAGCGGGGACGTTTGTTAGTGTGACATTCAGTACCTTTCCATTTTTAACTTCTGCTTTTACACGAATAAGACCGGCCGGCGCGTCCAATACTACTTCTGTGAAAGGTTCTACGGCGGGCACGAGGCCGGATTCAATAAGCGCCGTTGTTGTTCCGATTGTACCATGGCCGCACATATTCAGATATTCTCCGGTATCCATAAATATAACGCCGAAATCAGCTTCCGGGTTCACCGGTTCCGTTACCAGGGCCCCAAACATGTCATGGTGCCCCCGGGGTTCAAACATCAGCGCCTGGCGGTATTTATCAAAGTTATTTGCAAGATATTGTTTGCGCTCCATCATGGAGTCGCCTTTTAATTCGGGAAAGCCGGACATGATGATACGGGTAAATTCTCCGACGGTATGTGTGTCAATTGCCTTAAATGATGCTTCAAATGCATTCAGGTTAATTTTGGGATTGTAATTCATAACCCTTCCTCCTAGCTGTTGATTTATAGAATCCACCTATAAGCGTTTCTTAAATAATACCTTACGGGTTATTATGGAGATTAATCTGTGGATTAAACAGGTAAAAAATGATAAAAAACCAATAATAGACCACGTTCTAGTATGCAGTTCAGTTTATACAAATTATTATGTATGAAAAGCCTTGAAAAGTCAACGATTATTTGTTAATATATAAACACGATTAGGGTGAATAAATCATACAGCAAGCGGCCTGGTTTATTTCATTTAACATCAGATATCATAACCAGCGGTAAATATGGCAATGATATAGAATAATCATATAAGTGAGGGGGTAGAAGGGTAACTGGTGTGCCTCCTGGTCTTCAAAACCAGTGTTGGGCGTTTGAAGCGTCCTGGGTGGGTTCGATTCCCACATGCCTCCGCCAAAAACAAGATCTGCAGGATCATTAATTTCTGCAGACTATTTATAAAGAAGCAAGGATTCATAAAGAAGTGATATAAAGGAGAAAAAACGGGCCATGGGAAATTTACAATTTTTGCTAAGACAGCATGTTGGAGCTCCGTGTGAGCCGGTTGTCAAAATAGGTGACAGAGTGGAAAAGGGGACGCTGATCGCCGCTCCGACCGGGCTGGGAGCAAATATTTTTTCCAGCGTTTACGGAAGTGTACAGGACATTCTTGAAGACCGGATTATTATCGTTCCGGATGACGAACAGAAAGATGCGTTCGTACCGATTCAGGAAGGTGACCACCTGGATATGATAAAAGAAGCCGGCGTTGTTGGAATGGGCGGCGCGGGATTCCCGACAGGAGTGAAGCTGGGCACGGATCTGAATGGCGGATACATTCTGGTTAATGCGGTAGAGTGCGAACCCGGACTCTATCATAATATCCGCCAAATTGAAGATAATATAGAGATGACCCTGAAGGGAGTCAGGTACTGCATGGAGATAGCCAATGCAGCTCAGGCCATTTTTGCTATCAAGGCCAAGAATAAAAAGGCTGTGGATATATTAAGAGAGGCGGTCCGGAATGAGGAGAATATTTCCATTCATCTTCTTCCGGATATTTATCCGATGGGAGAAGAGCGGGCCGTGGTCAGGGAGACACTGGGAAAGCTTCTGGATCCAACCCAGCTTCCCTCGGCGGCGGACTCTATTGTGATTAATGTAGAAACCGTCCTGCGGGTCGCTGAAGCTATAGATCTGAAGAAACCCTGCTTCAGCAAAAACATGACTGTTATTGGAAAAATCAATGGCGGAAATGAGCCTCATGTTTATATGGATGTTCCGGTCGGAACCAGTGTGGGTGATATGATTGAGAGGGCAGGCGGAATTGACGGCGTGTACGGGGAAATCATCATGGGCGGCCCTTTCACGGGAAAACCTGTGGAAAAGGATGCTCCGGTAACAAAAACCACGGGAGGCATCATTGTGACAATTGATCTGCCGGACCTTCATGGTGCGCCTGTGGGACTTCTCGTCTGCGCCTGCGGAGGCGATGAGGACCGTATGAGGGATGTCTGTGAAAAGATGCATGGGAATGTTGTGTCAGTAGCTCGATGCAAGCAGGCTGTGGAGATGAAGAACGGGACGCTGAAGTGCGAGAATCCCGGCAACTGTCCGGGACAGGCCCAAAAATGTCTGCAGTTCAAAAAGGACGGTTCGGAATATATAATTATTGGCAATTGCTCGGATTGTTCCAATACCGTTATGGGTTCCGCCCCGAAGATGAAACTGAAAGTATTCCATCAGACAGATCATGTTATGAGGACGATCAACCATCCGCTGTATAGAAGATTAACCGTTTCTAAGCAGGTAGACCAGCTGCCAAAAGACAGGCAGTCCATCCCTGATGGAAAATAGATAAAGGAGGAAAGAAAAGTATGTCAATAACAGCTGAAACAGCGAAAGAACATGCGAATGACCCTGCGGTACTCTGCTGCAGAGCGGAGGCGGGGACTATCATACAGGCATCCAATCTGGAAGATCCGGCTATCTTTGATGATCTGGTAGATTCAGGGTTATTGGAACTGGAAGGCGCATTGACGATTGAACAGGTATTGGGGGCCAGGCTTTCAAAGACTTGTGATTCTCTGTGCCCTTTGACGGCAGATGTCGTAGAAGGAGCCAAAGCAGCAGCGGCCAGCGAACCGGAACCGGCCGCTGAAGCGGAACCGGCAGCGGTTTTACCGATTTTACCGACGGCAGAAGGACCGATGTTCCGGATTCATATAGGGGAAGGCAGAGATATAGATATAGAACTACCTGCGGCGCTGATGAATACGGCGGGAGTTTCACAGGCAGCTGCTCCGGCAGCTGTTCAGGGAACCGGCCTGTCAGCGGAATCTATTCCGGAGGCACCGGGGCAGGAGGAAAAAGTTGTCAGAACACTGACAAGAAAGCATTATAAGATTACAGAAGTAAAGCGTGGCCCGAAGACGGAGATCAAAGGCACCATCTTGTATATCAGGGAAGGAATTGAAAAAGAATGTGTAGATTCCCAGGACCTGGTATTTGATCTGCGGATCGACATTATTGTACCGGCAGAATATCACACGTATTCCGAGACGATTATGGATGTACAGCCGATTGCCTGCAAGGAAGACGGCGATGAAGTCGGAAGCGGCACAACGAGAGTTCTGGACGGCGTTATCATGATGGTTACAGGTACAGATGCCAATGGAGTGCAGATTGGGGAATTCGGCTCTTCAGAAGGGTATCTGGATGAAAATATTATGTGGAACCGGCCCGGAGCGCCTGACAAGGGTGAGATCTTTATCAAGACCCAGGTGACAATCAAAGAAGGCATGAATATGGAAAGGCCGGGACCTCTTGCTGCGCACACAGCCACAGACGTCATTACGCAGGAGATCAGGGATGCATTAAAAGAACTGGATGACGATTCACTGGTGGTTGATACAGAGACATTTGACCAGGTGAGAAGGCCGGGCAGGAAGAAAGTTGTCATTGTAAAGGAGATCATGGGACAGGGTGCTATGCACGATAACCTGATCCTTCCGGTTGAACCGGTGGGTGTGCTCGGAGCCAAGCCGAATGTCGACCTTGGCAATGTGCCGGTCTGTGTATCACCGCTGGAGGTGCTGGACGGTTGTATCCACGCGCTGACCTGCATCGGGCCGGCATCCAAAGAGATGTCCAGGCACTACTGGAGGGAGCCGCTGGTACTCGAAGCGCTCCACGATCCGGAAATCGACCTGTGTGGAGTAATCTTTGTGGGAAGCCCGCAGATCAATTCCGAGAAATTTTATGTTTCGAAACGTGTCGGTATGATGGCGGAGATGATGGATGTGGACGGAGCGTTTATCACAACCGAAGGCTTTGGCAATAACCATATTGATTTTGCGAGCCATCACGAACAGATTGGAATGCGCGGGATTCCCGTTGTTGGTATGTCTTTCTGCGCAGTACAGGGGGCTCTGGTCGTTGGTAATAAATACATGACCAATATGGTTGACAACAATAAATCGGAGTCGGGCATTGAAAACGAAGTGCTTGCCTGCAATACTCTCTGCCATGAGGATGCACTCAGAGCCCTTGCCATGCTGAAGAATGCAATGGCGGGTGAAGGGGTGAATAAAGCAGAGAGAAAATGGAATCCAAGTGTAAAAAAGACAAATGTAGAACTCATATCAAATGTGACGGGCCGGCCGATAGAGCTGGTGAAGAATGAACAGTCACTGCCGATGAGCCAAAAGAGAAAAGAGAAATACGACTAAGATGAAAGAATTAATATATGGCGACAAGATGATACGTATGGAAGGGGTAATCGTTGAGATCCATGACGGCTGCGTCGGGATAGACTTAAAGGGCAGACTCGGCTATCTGAAGATTCCGATGCGCATGCTGATTACCGACTATCCCCTGGCAGTAGGGCAGGAGGTTGCATGGAACATGAGTTTTGTGGAGCAGCTCGGGGCCGGGATAAACGAGAAGTACGTGAGTAATCTGACCACATATAAAAGACATCAGGAAGAGATGCGTAAAGCCGACGCAGAAAACAAGGAGGTAGAAGAATGAGTTTGACAACCACAAAAGGTTTACAGTCAGAAATATACGTTCCGATTACTCCTCCGGCAGTGTGGACACCTGTGACAAAAACGCTGAGTGATATGTCTATTGCCCTTGCTACCGCAGCGGGTGTACACTGTAAGAGTCAGGAAAGATTTAATCTGGCCGGCGACTCAAGCTGGAGAAGGATCACGAACGATACTCCGTCAAGTGAATTGATGGTATCCCATGGAGGGTACGATAATGGGGATGTAAACAAAGACATTAACTGTATGTTCCCCATCGACAGAATCCATGAACTGGCAGCAGAAGGATTTATCAGAAAATGCGCCCCGGTGCATGCCGGATTCATGGGAGGCGGTGGAGATCAGGATAAGTTTAAAAACGAAACAGGACCTGCAATCGCACAGATGTTCAAAGAAGAGGATGTGGATGCAGTCATCCTCACCGCTGGCTGAGGTACCTGCCACCGCTCTGCAGTATTGGTGCAGAGAGCGATTGAAGAGGCTGGAATACCTACGATTATTATTGCAGCCCTTCCCCCGGTTGTCCGTCAGACCGGTACACCACGCGCCGTAGCTCCTTTAGTACCCATGGGTGCCAACGCAGGTGCGCCGAATGATGTAGAAATGCAGACGGATATAGTAAAAGCAGCGCTTGAACAGCTTGTCAAAATAGAAACACCAGGCACGATAGTTCCGCTGCCGTTCGAATATGTGGCAAAAGTGTAATATTAAGATACAAAAAGGGACGATCCGGTGGAATTGTCCCTTTTTTGTTAAACAATACGAAAAATGGAGAGCAAGGGGGTCAGACCCCTCTGCAGAGGGGTCTGACCCCCTTGCTCTCCTTGTTGAAAAGCGAAAAGCACGACCTTGGTCGTGCTTTTCGCTTTTGGTATGTCATTGAGAGGTTTTTCCTCGTTGCCATGCAGTTTGTATTATATACAAATCTGGGGAATGTCCTACAATGAGGATGTATATATTAATTGGAGTTTACCAGTGCAAGATTGTTCTTGGGGGAAACAACCGGCGCTGGCATAACTGCAATAGCAACCATATGTATGGTTTTGGTTATGCGGGTAAAGGATAAGGCTTATACTTTTATAAAAAGGCGCTTTCCTAGTATGAGGGAAACCGCCTTTGGTTACAATCCTATAAGTTGCTTACACTATACCACTTTACCGCGGTGATGTCAAGAGAGGGGGATTAAAAAGAATAGTTTTGTAAAAAATGATTGCACTCTGAAAATAATTAACAAATAAATATTGCAGTTTTTATAAAAAGTACGTTATACTCATTAAGCCTGATATAAAAACAATATATATTAAACCAAAGGTAAAGCTGTTTCTTCTATATAAATATGTTTCAATTTCAAGGAAAAGACATGGAATGTGAAATTAGCTTGGGATGTATTAAAAAAAATACAATAATTCCGAAAAACCTCTTGAAATATATGGATGAATCCGCTATACTAAGAGAGCTGTGGCATGATAGCTGTGAAGCGTGAGGTTGCTGCCGGGTGCGAAAGCATGATGGCAGGTTTTCCGTGGAGCGAATGTCAAGTTAGGAAACTGGCGACAAGTCACTGTACGAATCACAACTGATTACTGATTATCAAAGGATAAGAGGTATGAAACAACGTGTGAGTTTCTCACGACACACACGGGAGAGTGTACAGTCACCGCTTGTCGTACTGATGGAATAGTACGAAAAGGAGGCGACTTTTTTTATGGCAAGTCAAGTAATGAGAATCACATTGAAGGCATATGATCACCAGCTGGTTGATGCATCTGCAAAGAAAATCATCGAAACTGTAAAAAAGAACGGATCACAAGTGAGTGGACCAGTACCACTTCCTACTAAGAAGGAAGTCGTAACAATCTTAAGAGCTGTACACAAGTACAAAGACTCCAGAGAGCAGTTCGAGCAGAGAACTCATAAGAGACTCATCGATATCATCACACCGACACAGAAGACTGTGGACGCATTATCCAGACTGGAGATGCCGGCCGGTGTTTACATTGATATCAAAATGAAAAATAAGTAAGCAGTATTCCTAAAGTTTAGGATGAGCGCATAAGCGCTCCGCTGTAAATCACAGGAGGTAATTATAATGAAGAAAGCTATTTTAGCTACAAAAGTCGGAATGACTCAAATCTTCAACGAAGATGGAGTATTAACTCCGGTAACTGTACTTCAGGCTGGCCCATGTGTAGTAACACAGGTTAAGACAGCAGAGAACGACGGTTACAGTGCAATTCAGGTTGGTTTTGCCGACAAGAAAGAAAAGATTGTCACAAAAGACAAGAGCGGCAAGAAAGAAATTGCGCACAGAAACGGTGTTACAAAGGCTGAAAAAGGACACTTTGACAAAGCCGGCGTATCCGGGAAAAGATATGTAAAAGAATTCAGATTTGACAATGCTGAAGAATATACACTGGCTCAGGAAATCAAAGCCGACATCTTTGCAGCAGGAGACAAGATTGATGCTACTGCAGTTTCAAAAGGTAAAGGTTTCCAGGGTGCAATCAAGCGTCACAATCAGAGCAGAGGACCAATGACCCACGGTTCTAAGTTCCACCGTCACGCTGGTTCCAATGGTGCGGCATCTGATCCCAGCAAGGTATTCAAGGGCAAGAAGATGCCAGGTCAGATGGGTAACAAGAAAATTACAGTTCAGAATCTTGAAGTTGTCAGAGTTGACGCTGAAAACAATCTGCTTTTAGTAAAAGGCTCAGTTCCGGGACCAAAAAAATGCCTCGTGACAATCAAAGAAACTGTAAAGGCTAACTAGTCTGACTGACGAAGAAAGGAGGAACACACAGATGGCAAACGTATCTGTTTATAATATCGAAGGTAAAGAAGTTGGTACAATCGATTTGAACGATGCCGTATTTGGTGTTGATGTAAATGAACATCTTGTACACATGGCAGTTGTAAGCCAGCTTGCAAACAAACGCCAGGGAACGCAGAAAGCAAAGACACGCGCAGAAGTTTCCGGAGGCGGAAGAAAACCATGGAGACAAAAAGGAACAGGCCACGCAAGACAGGGCTCTACAAGAGCACCACAGTGGGCAGGCGGCGGGGTTGTATTCGCTCCGGTACCGAGAGACTACTCATTTAAGATGAACAAGAAGGAAAAGAGAGCTGCTCTCAAATCCGCTCTTACTTCCAGAGTAGAGGAAAACAAATTTATCGTAATCGACGAGCTGAATTTCGACGAGATCAAAACAAAGAAATTCCAGGAAGTTTTAAATAACCTGAACGTGAACAAAGCACTGCTTGTTCTGGAAGACGGCAACAAGAACGTGGAGATTTCCGCAAGAAACATCAAAGACGTGAAGACGGCTCATACAAATACAATCAATGTATTTGATATCTTAAAATACAACACAGTAATCACTACGAAAGCTGCTGTTGCAACGATTGAGGAGGTGTATGCATAATGGCTAACATTCAATATTATGATGTAATCCTTAAACCAGTTGTTACTGAAAAAACAATGGAGCTGATGGCTGAAAAGAAATACACATTCCTTGTCCACACAGAGGCCAACAAGACTCAGGTCAAAGAAGCTGTTGAAAAAATGTTCAATGGAACAAAAGTAAAAAGCGTAAATACCATGAACCTTGACGGTAAGACGAAAAGACGTGGAATGACATACGGAAAGACAGCTAAGACAAAGAAAGCTATCGTTCAGCTTACAGAAGACAGCGCTGATATCGAGATTTTCGAGGGTCTGTAAGACCGGCCCGGGTTTGAGAGAACCCATCTAAGCGTACAATATACGGTGCAATTCCGTGAAACTAATAATCAGGCAAAACGAAAGGAGAGAAAGTAATGGGAATCAAAACATATAACCCATATACACCTTCCAGAAGACAGATGACTGGCTCTGATTTCTCTGAGATAACAAAGACAACTCCTGAGAAGTCTCTGCTGGATTCCAAGAGCAGAAAAGCCGGCCGCAACAACCAGGGCAAAATTACAGTTCGTCACCGCGGCGGCGGAGCTAAGAGAAAATATAGAATTATTGATTTTAAGAGAAAGAAAGATGGGGTTCCGGCAACAGTTTTTGGAATCGAATATGATCCGAACAGATCAGCAAACATCGCACTGATCTGCTATGCAGACGGTGAAAAAGCATACATCCTCGCTCCGGAAGGATTAAAGGATGGCATGAAAGTCATGAACGGACCAGAAGCAGAAGTAAGAGTAGGAAACTGCCTACCTCTTTCTGAGATTCCGGTTGGTACGCAGATTCACAATATTGAATTATATCCTGGAAAAGGCGGACAGCTTGTTCGTTCAGCAGGAAACAGCGCACAGCTGATGGCGAAAGAAGGAAAATATGCAACATTAAGACTTCCGTCTGGTGAGATGAGAATGGTTCCAATCATTTGCAGAGCATCTGTTGGTGTCGTAGGAAACGGAGAGCACAACCTGATCAACGTAGGTAAAGCGGGTCGTACACGTCATATGGGTATCAGACCTACAGTACGTGGTTCCGTTATGAACCCGAACGACCATCCGCATGGTGGTGGTGAAGGTAAGACAGGTATCGGACGTCCAGGTCCATGCACACCTTGGGGCAAACCGGCACTCGGTCTTAAGACACGTAAGAAAAACAAAGCTTCTAACAAGATGATTGTAAGAAGAAGAGATGGAAAAGCGATTAAATAATTCAGATTACAAGGAGGTTAGAACCTATGGCTCGCTCACTTAAAAAAGGACCATTTGCAGACGAAAGCTTACTGAAAAAAGTAGACGCTATGAATGCTGCAGGTGATAAATCAGTTGTTAAGACATGGTCACGTCGTTCTACAATCTTCCCGTCATTCGTTGGGCACACATTTGCTGTCCATGACGGAAGAAAACATGTGCCTGTATATGTTACAGAAGACATGGTAGGCCACAAGCTCGGAGAGTTTGTAGCAACCAGAACATACAGAGGACACGGCAAGGACGAGAAAAAGTCAAGAGTAAGATAAATCATAAGATATTCGAAAGGAGGGTTCATCCATGGCAAAAGGACATAGATCCCAAATCAAACGAGAAAGAAACGAGCAGAAAGATACAAGACCATCAGCTAAGATTTCTTACGCCAGAGTGTCAGTTCAGAAAGCTTGCTTTGTATTGGATGCCATCAGAGGTAAGGATGTACAGACAGCACTTGGTATTTTAGCTTACAACCCAAGATATGCTTCAAGTGTAATAGAAAAATTATTAAAATCAGCAATTGCAAATGCTGAGAACAACAACGGTATGAATGTTGAGAACCTTTATATAGAAGAGTGTTACGCAAACAAAGGACCAACAATGAAGAGAGTAAGACCAAGAGCACAGGGCAGAGCTTATAGAATCGAGAAGAGAATGAGCCACATTACAATCGTGCTTAATGAAAGATAATAAGGAGGGCAATAATGGGACAGAAAGTTAATCCTCATGGTTTAAGAGTCGGCGTGATCAAAGACTGGGATTCTAAATGGTATGCAGAAAAAGATTTCGCTGATAACCTGGTGGAAGACCATGAAATCAGAAAATTCCTTAAAAAGAAATTATTCAGCGCAGGTGTTTCAAGAATCGAGATCGAAAGGGCATCTGACCGTGTTAAAATCATCATCTATACAGCTAAGCCAGGCGTAGTAATCGGCAAAGGCGGTTCTGAGATTGAAAAAGTAAAAGCGGAATTAGCAAAATATACAAACAAGAAGCTGATCGTTGACATCAAAGAAATTAAGAGACCAGACAAAGATGCTCAGTTAGTAGCTGAGAACATTGCTCAGCAGCTTGAAAACCGTATTTCATTCAGACGTGCTATGAAATCCTGCATGTCAAGAACTATGAAGTCCGGAGCACTCGGTGTTAAGACATCCGTTTCAGGACGTCTCGGCGGCGCTGATATGGCTCGTACAGAGTTTTACAGCGAGGGAACGATTCCGCTTCAGACACTGAGAGCTGACATTGATTATGGATTCGCAGAAGCTGACACAACTTACGGAAAAGTCGGTGTAAAAGTTTGGATTTACAAAGGCGAAGTTCTTCCGACGAAAGCAGATAAGGAAGGGAGCGATAAATAATGTTAATGCCAAAAAGAGTGAAACGTCGTAAACAGTTCCGTGGCACCATGAAAGGAAAAGCTTTAAGAGGCAATACGATTTCATACGGTGAATACGGTATCGTTGCAGCGGAGCCTTGCTGGATCCGTTCCAATCAGATAGAGGCAGCCCGTGTTGCTATGACACGTTACATCAAGCGTGGCGGTAAAGTCTGGATCAAGATCTTCCCGGACAAACCGGTAACAGCAAAACCAGCAGAAACTCGTATGGGTAAAGGAAAGGGAGCACTGGAGTACTGGGTAGCAGTAGTGAAACCAGGCCGTGTTATGTTTGAAATTGCAGGAGTACCTGAGGAAACAGCTAGAGAGGCACTTCGTCTTGCAATGCATAAGTTACCTTGCAAATGCAAAATCGTTTCTCGCGCAGACTTAGAAGGCGGTGATAACAGTGAAAATTAATACATTTGTACAAGAATTAAAAGGGAAATCTGTAGAAGAATTAAATGAAGAATTAGTAGCTGCTAAAAAGGAACTTTTTAATCTGAGGTTCCAGAATGCAACGAATCAATTAGATAATACAAGCAGAATTAAAGAAGTTAGAAAAAATATCGCCAGAATCCAGACGGTGATAACAGAAGCTTCTAAAGCTGAGTAGGAGGTCGTACTGTGGAAGAAAGAAATCTTAGAAAAACCCGTACAGGCAAGGTTGTTAGTGACAAAATGGACAAAACAATCGTTGTTGCAGTTGAAGACCACGTTAAGCATCCACTTTATAAGAAAATCATCAAAAAAACTTATAAATTGAAAGCTCATGATGAAAAGAATGAGTGCAACGTTGGAGATACAGTTAAGGTTATGGAAACAAGACCGCTGTCTAAAGATAAGAGATGGAGACTTGTAGAAGTCATGGAAAAGGCGAAATAATTATATCGCATATTTTGCAAGCATATTTAAAGGAGGTTTACCTGCATGATACAACAAGAAAGCAGACTTAAAGTAGCAGACAACACAGGCGCTAAAGAGTTACTGTGTATCCGTGTACTTGGCGGTTCTACAAGAAGATATGCCAATATCGGAGACGTGATCGTTGCGACTGTTAAAGATGCAACACCAGGCGGCGTTGTAAAAAAAGGTGACGTTGTAAAAGCTGTAGTTGTCCGTACTGTAAAAGGCGCTCGTCGTAAAGACGGCTCCTATATCAGATTCGATGAAAATGCTGCTGTTATTATAAAAGACGATTTGAACCCACGTGGAACACGTATTTTTGGACCAGTAGCCAGAGAGCTCAGAGACAAGAAGTTTATGAAGATTGTTTCTTTAGCTCCGGAAGTACTGTAGGGAGGTGCCGAGAATGTCAACTATGAAGATCAAAAAAGGCGATACTGTCAAAGTAATCGCTGGAAAAGATAAAGACAAAGAAGGCAAAGTAATTGCTGTTAATAAAAAAGATGGAAAAGTTCTGGTCGAAGGTGTCAACATGCTGACAAAGCATACAAAACCAAGCGCTGTGAATCAGAATGGCGGTATTATTCATCAGGAAGGACCGATTGATATATCCAATGTGATGTATGTACACAAAGGAAAAGTTACCAGAATCGGCTTTAAGATGGATGGAGACAAAAAGGTACGTGTTGCGAAGTCAACAGGAGACGTAATTGACTAATTCAGGGAAGGAGGTCCAGAACTTTGAGTAGACTGAGAGAAACATATCAGAATGAGATCGTTGATGTAATGATCAAAAAATTTGGATATAAAAATATCATGGAAGTGCCGAAACTTGATAAAGTTGTCATCAACATGGGTGTCGGCGAAGCAAAAGAAAATGCAAAAGTATTGGAGTCAGCAGTCGCTGATCTTGAGAAGATTTCAGGACAGAAGGCAGTGCTTACAAAAGCTAAGAATTCTGTCGCAAACTTCAAGATAAGAGAAGGCATGGCAATCGGATGTAAAGTTACTTTAAGAGGGGAAAGAATGTATGAGTTTGTTGACCGTCTGATTAACCTCGCATTACCTCGTGTACGTGACTTCAGAGGGGTTAACCCGAATGCATTCGACGGAAGAGGCAACTACGCCCTTGGTATCAAGGAGCAGCTGATTTTCCCGGAAATCGAGTACGATAAAGTAGATAAAGTCAGAGGTATGGATGTAATTTTTGTTACAACAGCAAAATCTGACGAAGAAGCTCGTGAATTATTGACTCAGTTCAATATGCCATTCACTAAGTAAAGGAGGGAAATTCATGGCTAAGACATCAATGAAAATCAAACAGCAGCGCAAACCAAAATACTCTACAAGAGAGTACAGCCGCTGCAGAATCTGCGGACGTCCACATGCATATTTGAGAAAATATGGAATCTGCCGTATTTGCTTCCGTGAACTGGCATATAAGGGACAAATCCCAGGCGTTAGAAAAGCAAGCTGGTAACTAACCAAAAAGAAATAAGGAGGTCAATAATCAATGACTATGAGTGATCCAATCGCAGATATGCTTACAAGAATCCGTAATGCTAATACTGCTAAACATGATACAGTTGATGTTCCTGCATCTAAGATGAAAACCGCGATTGCTGAGATTCTGTTGAACGAAGGTTATATTGCAAAGTATGACATCGTAGCCGATGGAAACTTCAACACGATCCACATCACATTAAAGTATGGTGCAGACAAGAACGAAAAAGTTATTTCAGGTCTGAAGAGAATCTCTAAACCGGGGCTTCGTGTTTACGCGAACAGCGCAGACATCCCGAAGGTGCTGGGCGGACTTGGAACAGCCATTATTTCTACAAATAAAGGCGTAATCACAGACAAAGATGCAAGAAAGCTCAATGTAGGCGGAGAGGTACTGTGCTTCGTTTGGTAGGTGCCGGACACTTTATATATGTATGGAAAGAACAGAGTGAAATGGCCGTTCTCTGGCATTTAAGAACAGAGAACTTTAGAGCAACTGAAAACAGAGAAGCCATACAGCAGCTTCTCCGAGAATTTAAGTTATAGGAGGTACGGTATGTCACGTATAGGAAGACTGCCAATCGCAATTCCGGCAGGTGTAACTGTTGATATTGCAGAGAATAACGTAGTGACCGTAACAGGTCCGAAGGGAACTCTGAAAAAAGAGCTTCCGGTTGAAATGGAAATCAAAAAAGAAGGCGAAGAAATTATCGTCACAAGACCAAGTGATTTAAAGAAGATGAAATCTTTACATGGTCTTACAAGAACACTGATCAACAATATGGTTGTAGGTGTAACAGAAGGATATCAGAAAGTTCTGGAGGTCAACGGTGTTGGTTACAGAGCAGCTAAATCCGGAAATAAACTGACATTAAGCTTAGGATACTCTCATCCAGTTGAGATGATCGACCCGGAAGGTATCGAATCCGTTCTGGAAGGCCAGAACAAAATTACTGTAAAAGGTATCGATAAAGAAAAAGTAGGCCAATACGCAGCTGAAATCAGAGACAAGAGAAGACCGGAACCTTATAAGGGCAAAGGTATCAAGTATGCTGATGAAGTGATCAGACGTAAAGTTGGTAAGACTGGTAAGAAATAATTAAGGAGAGTGTGAAAATGGTTAGTAAGAAATCAAGAAGCGAAGTTCGTAGAAAAAAACACATGAAATTACGTAACCGTTTCAGCGGTACAGCTGAGAGACCACGTTTAGCTGTGTTTAGAAGCAATAATCATATGTATGCTCAGATTATCGACGATACAGTTGGAAACACTCTGGTTGCGGCTTCCACTCTTCAGAAAGATGTGAAAGCGGAATTAGAAAAGACCAACAACGTTGATGCAGCAGCAAAGTTAGGAACAGTGATTGCCGAAAAAGCAAAAGAAAAAGGCATCACAGAGGTAGTCTTTGACAGAGGCGGCTTTATATATCAGGGTAAAGTGAAAGCACTGGCAGACGCAGCAAGAGAAGCTGGGCTGAATTTTTAGGAAGGGAGAACACATATGAAACAGGAACGTATTGATGCTAGTCAGATGGAATTAACAGAAAAAGTGGTATCAATCAAACGTGTTACCAAAGTTGTTAAAGGTGGTCGTAACTTCAGATTCACAGCTTTAGTAGTTGTTGGCGATGGGAAAGGCCATGTTGGTGCAGGTTTAGGAAAAGCTACCGAGATTCCGGAGGCAATCCGCAAAGGAAAAGAAGATGCAGCTAAGAAATTAATCAAAGTTGCTATGGATGATAATGACAGTGTAACACATGATGTGATTGGAAAATTCGGAAGCGCTTCCGTATTGCTGAAGAAAGCTCCGGATGGTACCGGTGTTATTGCCGGAGGCCCGGCCCGTGCCGTGATCGAGATGGCAGGAATCAAGAACATCCGTACAAAATCTTTGGGATCCAATAATAAGCAGAACGTTGTTCTTGCTACTATTGAGGGGCTTAAAGGAGTGAAGACTCCGGAAGAGGTTGCAAAACTTCGCGGCAAATCAGTAGAAGAGATCGTAGGCTAAAAAGATAGAGCTTTGCTCTATCGCATAAGAAGATAGAGTTTGATCTATTGCATAAAAGGATAGAGATTGCCCTGTCGTATAAGATGTGAGAGCGTGCTTTGTCGTATAGGAGGTAAATTATAATGGCAAACTTAAAAGTTACACTGGTAAAGTCTACAATCGGTGCTGTGCCAAAGCATAAAAAAACTGTTGAGGCTCTGGGACTCAGAAAACTCAACAAGACAGTCATCATGCCGGATAATGCAGCTACAAGAGGTATGGTACAGCAGGTTAGACACTTAGTGAAAGTTGAAGAAGAAGCATAAATAAAAAACGATAAGGAGGTAATATCATGGACTTATCAAACTTAAGACCAGCAGACGGTTCAAAGCAGAGTGATAATTTCAGAAGAGGCCGTGGACACGGTTCTGGTAATGGTAAGACGGCTGGTAAGGGCCACAAAGGTCAGAAAGCTCGTTCAGGAGCGCCAAGACCAGGCTTTGAAGGCGGTCAGATGCCTTTATACAGAAGAATACCAAAGAGAGGTTTCACATGCAGAAACTCCAAAGAAATCATTGGTATTAACTTAAGCGCGTTAGAAGCATTTGAGGATGGCGCTACAGTTTCAGTAGAAACATTAATTGAGAGCGGTATCGTTAAAAACCCAAAAGACGGTGTGAAAATTCTTGGAAATGGAGAGTTAACTAAGAAGCTTACTGTTCAGGCAAATGCATTTAGTGCAAAAGCAGCTGAAAAAATAGAGGCCCTTGGTGGAAAAGCAGAGGTGATCTAATGCTAGAAACTGTACGAAGAGCATTTCAAATAGAAGACATCCGTAAAAGACTATTCTATACGTTTTTAATGCTGGTCGTTGTTAGACTTGGCTCCCAGCTGCCGACACCGGGTGTGGATCCAACCTATATACAGGAATTTTTTGCGAATCAGACCGGTGATGCATTCAATTTTTTTGATGCATTTACCGGCGGTTCCTTTACCCAGATGTCTGTGTTTGCACTCAGCATTACACCGTACATCACATCTTCCATTATTATGCAGCTTTTGACCATCGCGATTCCAAAGCTGGAAGAGATGCAGAAAGAGGGAGAAGACGGAAGGAAGAAAATTGCAGCGATTACCCGTTATGTCACAGTAGCTCTCGCTTTGATCGAATCAATCGCTATGGCGGTAGGGTTCGGGCGCCAGGGACTTCTTGTTGAGTATAATTTCGTAAATGCTGCTATTGTAGTATGTACACTTACCGCAGGTTCTGCATTCCTAATGTGGATCGGTGAGCGTATTACAGAAAAAGGTGTGGGAAATGGAATCTCCATTGTCCTGCTTATTAACATTGTTTCTCGTGTGCCGGATGATTTCGTCCAGCTGTACGAACAGTTTGTAAGGGGTAAAACCGTTGCAAAAGGAGGTCTGGCAGCAATTATAATTCTTGCAGTGCTGTTGGTTGTCATTGTGTTTGTTATCATCCTCCAGGGTGGTGAGAGAAAGATTGCAGTACAGTATTCACAGAAGGTACAGGGAAGAAAGACATATGGCGGACAGTCCACACACATCCCGTTAAAAGTAAATACAGCAGGTGTTATCCCGGTTATCTTTGCATCCTCGCTGATGCAGTTCCCGATCGTAATCGCGTCTTTCCTTGGAAAGGGAGAAGGAACAGGAATCGGAAGCCAGATTCTGAAGGGAATGAATTCCAACAACTGGTGTAACCCGGGCAATTTAATCTATTCATGGGGTCTGATTGTATATATTGTGCTTACTATTTTCTTTGCTTATTTCTATACATCAATTACATTCAACCCGTTAGAGATAGCAAACAATATGAAAAAGAGCGGCGGCTTTATTCCGGGTATCCGTCCTGGCAAGCCAACCGTAGAGTACTTACAGAAGATATTGAACTATATTATCTTTATCGGTGCATGCGGGCTTGTGATCGTTCAGGTAATACCTTATTTCTTCAATGGTGTATTCAAGGCCAATGTCTCCTTTGGAGGAACATCCCTGATCATTATTGTGGGCGTCGTATTAGAGACGATCAAACAGATTGAAGCACAGATGCTTGTACGCAATTATTCAGGCTTTTTGAATAATAAGGGAAACTCTATGAAGAACAGTTTCCTCGGTTATTAATTCGCGTGAGCGCAATAAGCCGGATGTGCATGTCTGCATGTATATATGGCGGCTGTCCTCGGGGATTTCACTGAAACTACTTAGCTCGCCAAGTTTTGTCCTGAGACGGACGGAACCGGCGGGTTAATGTGCTATATGGATATATCACCGTTTAGGGACAGGACGGTGATGAAAATATGGAGGAACATGTATATGAAGATTATTATGTTAGGGGCTCCCGGAGCAGGCAAGGGGACACAGGCTAAGAAGATCGCGGTGAAATATGGGATACCTCATATTTCTACCGGAGACATCTTCAGGGCGAACATCAAGAACGGCACAGAACTGGGACAGAAAGCAAAGACTTATATGGACCAGGGACTGCTTGTTCCGGATGAACTGGTTGTAGACCTGGTAGTGGACAGAGTGAATCAGGAAGACTGTACATCAGGATATGTGCTGGACGGATTCCCGAGAACAATTCCGCAGGCGGAAGCTTTAGACAAGGCTCTGGCGGAACTGGATCAGAAGGTGGATTATGCCATCAATGTAGAAGTACCGGATGAGAATATCATCCGCCGTATGTCCGGAAGAAGGGCATGTGTAGACTGCGGCGCTACTTATCACATGGAATACGCACCGACCAAAGAGGAAGGCATCTGCGACAACTGCGGCGGGACGCTGATCCTGAGAGATGATGATAAGCCGGAGACAGTCCAGAAGCGTCTCGGTGTCTACCATGAGCAGACACAGCCGCTCATTGATTATTATACAACGGCCGGAATCCTCAAAGAGGTGGACGGAACCATCGATATTGAGGATGTATTTGCTGCCATCGTAAAAATCCTCGGAGAGTAATATGACAATAGAACCGGGAATGTTTGCAAAATCCAAAGCAGGCCGCGATAAAGGCTGTATATATGTCATAATTGATGTCAATGCTGAATATATATATCTGGCGGATGGGGCTAAAAGAACCGTCCGCCGGAGAAAGCGAAAGAATCCAAAGCATCTGCAGATTATAAAGAAGGCGGCAAGTCCTTTCACTACAGATGATGAAACAATCAGAAGTGTTATAAACAGATATTCTCGTTTGGACACGAATGAGAATAGTAAAGTGCCAAACGTGCAGGAGGATTAAGTATGTCAAAAACTGACGTAATCGAAATTGAAGGAGTCGTAGTTGAAAAACTGCCAAACGCTATGTTTAAGGTAGAGCTGGAAAATGGCCATATTGTGCTGGCACATATCAGCGGAAAACTGCGTATGAATTTTATTAAGATTTTACCAGGTGACAAAGTGACGTTGGAAATGTCTCCATATGACCTGAGCAAGGGGAGAATTGTCTGGAGAGATAAGTAAAAAAGTATTGACTTTGCCTGGAAACTAGTGGTATACTATGAAATGGCTGTTTTTGGATAGGTGTGCCCAAAAATAGTTGGAAGCGTATAGCCAGGCAAAGGATGGAAGGAGGATTTGACATGAAGGTTAGATCATCAGTAAAACCAATTTGTGAAAAATGTAAAATCATTAAAAGAAAAGGAAGCATCAGAGTAATCTGTGAGAATCCGAAGCACAAACAAAGACAGGGCTAATACTTAAGAAGTACAGACTGTTGGGATTTGTGAATTAATTAGGCGGCTGACAGCGCGACACACCAGGAAGTGTGTAGGGCTGTTTAATATACAGTAAGGATACACCACACTGCTGAATCTGCAGGTACCGAAGGGTTGGTGGTCTTTTGTATATTGCTTATAATACCCGGCGATCATTTACGGTGAAAATCCGTGTCGGGAAAGGGCGTACTGTAGTATACCCAAAGGGCATCCCGTAACTCATGCCCTGCGGGCGGATCCGCAGTAAACTGCGGAATAAAGTATGCCTGGATGTTTTCGGGAGAAGGAAGCACCTTTCCGGATGCCAGGAGACATCCCAGTTAGGGACAATATGAAAACAGATTTGAAATGGAGGAAAGACACATGGCTCGTATTGCAGGTGTAGACTTACCAAGAGACAAACGTGTAGAAATCGGCTTGACTTATATCTATGGAATCGGTAGAACAAGTGCCAGCCGTATCCTGACAGAGGCAGGAGTAAATCCTGATACCCGCGTCAGAGATCTGACAAGTGAAGAAGTAAAGAAAATCAGTGAAGTGATCGAAGAGACTCAGACTGTAGAAGGTGATCTCAGAAGAGAGATCCAGTTGAATATCAAGCGTCTGAAAGAAATTGGATGTTACCGCGGAATCCGTCATAGGAAAGGCCTTCCGGTACGTGGACAGAAGACCAAGACAAATGCAAGAACATGCAAAGGTCCTAAGAGAACTGTAGCTAATAAGAAAAAATAATTGAGAATTCAAGAAAGTAGGTTAGTTTAAATGGCGAAGAAAGTTACCAAAAAAGTGACAAAGAAACGTGTCAAGAAAAACGTTGAACGAGGACAAGCACACATCCAGTCATCTTTTAATAATACAATCGTAACATTAACAGATGCACAGGGAAATGCTCTTTCATGGGCAAGTGCAGGCGGTCTGGGATTTAGAGGTTCAAGGAAATCTACTCCATACGCAGCTCAGATGGCAGCTGAGACAGCAGCAAAAGCAGCATTAGTACATGGTCTTAAAACGGTAGACGTTTTTGTAAAGGGTCCGGGATCAGGAAGAGAAGCAGCAATCCGTGCGCTCCAGGCATGTGGGATTGATGTAACAAGCATTAAAGACGTAACACCGGTACCACACAACGGATGCCGTCCACCGAAACGCAGAAGAGTCTAGTATATATAGGAGGAAGCTAACATGGCAGTAAATAGAGTTCCAGTTCTTAAGAGATGCCGTTCATTAGGTATGGACCCAATCTATTTAGGAATCAATAAAAAGTCTAACAGGCAGTTAAAGAGATCCAACAGAAAAATGAGTGAGTACGGCCTTCAGTTACGCGAGAAACAGAAAGCTAAGTTTATCTACGGCGTACTGGAGAAACCTTTCAGAAACTATTATGCAAAAGCAAAACAGATGGAAGGCATGACAGGTGAAAACCTGATGATTCTTCTGGAATCCAGACTTGACAATGTAATGTTCCGTATGGGATTTGCAAGAACAAGAAAAGAAGCAAGACAGATTGTCGACCACAAGCATGTAATGGTAAACGGCGGACAGGTAAACATCCCATCATACCTTGTAAAAGCCGGAGATACAATTGAAATCAAAGAAAAGCACAAAGGAAGCCAAAGATACAAAGATATCCTGGAAGTAACAGGAGGAAATATGATTCCTGACTGGCTGGAAGTAGATGCTGAGAACCTGAAAGCTACAGTAAAAGAACTTCCTGCACGTGAGGCAATTGATGTTCCTGTTGATGAGATGCTTATCGTCGAGTTATATTCTAAATAATCCTTGAGTATAGCATGATAGTGACATCCATGCCGCCGGGAACCGGTGATGCCGATCCGGCGGCAGGATGGAGTTTGTCACACAGGAGCCTTTAGGAAACGGCCCCTGCGTGACACAGGCATCGTACCCCTCAACATATTTAAACCCATAAGGAGGGTCTGTGTAGTGTTTGATTTTAATAAACCTAATATTGAGATTACCGAAATTTCAGAAGATAAAAAATATGGAAAATTCGTTGTCGAGCCTCTGGAACGTGGATACGGAACAACATTAGGCAATTCCCTGAGAAGAATTATGCTTTCATCCCTTCCGGGAGCAGCTATCAGTTCTGTTAAAATCGACGGAGTCCTGCACGAATTCAGTTCCATTCCGGGTGTTAAAGAAGATGTAACCGAGATTATCATGAATCTGAAATCACTGGCAATCAAGAATACATCAGAATCAGACGAAGTAAAGACCGCATATATCGAATTTGAAGGAGAAGGTGTTGTAACAGGCGCTGACATCCAGGCGGATTCCGATATTGAGATTATGAATCCCGACCAGGTCATTGCAACCTTAAGCGGAGGCAAGGACAGCAAGTTGTACATGGAACTTACCATTACAAAAGGAAGAGGATACGTAAGCGCAGACAAGAATAAGAATGAAGACTTACCGATTGGCGTTATTCCGATTGATTCCATATATACTCCGGTAGACCGTGTAAATCTCACAGTAGAGAATACGCGTGTCGGCCAGATTACTGACTATGACAAACTGACATTGGATGTATGGACTAAAGGAACACTGCTTCCGGACGAGGCTGTCAGCCTTGCTGCGAAAGTGCTCAGCGAGCATCTGAAGTTGTTTATCGACCTCTCAGAAGTTGCTCAGGCTGCGGAAGTCATGATCGAAAAAGAAGATGATGAAAAAGAGAAAGTACTGGAGATGAGCATTGATGAATTAGAGCTCTCCGTACGTTCTTATAACTGTCTGAAGAGAGCCGGCATCAATACCGTCGAGGAACTTACCAATAAGACACCGGAAGATATGATGAAGGTGCGTAACCTTGGACGCAAGTCACTGGAAGAAGTGCTGGCCAAGCTGAAGGAATTAGACCTTGAGCTGAACCAGGGCGATGAATAAACGTTACTATTCACGGCTTATGGGCCGTGTATAGTAACGAATAAACAGCCACTGCACCATTATAGATTATTATTTGAATTATCCTGTCAGTAAGCCCGAAGAGCATGGCGGGAGCATTTGATTAATAAGCCCGAAGATGCATAACCAAATGTTTGAAAATGGAGGATTAAAACAATGGCAAAGTATAGAAAACTCGGCAGAACATCCAGCCAGAGAAAAGCCTTAATCAGAAACCAGGTAACAGCTCTGCTGAATAATGGCAGAATCATTACGACAGAAGCAAAAGCAAAAGAGATCCGCAAAGTAGCGGAGGGATTAATTGCTATGGCTGTCAGAGAAAAAGATAATTACGAAGAAGTGACCGTAAAAGCAAAGGTTGCACGTAAAGATAAAGACGGCAAGAGAGTAAAAGAAGTAGTAGACGGCAAAAAAGTTACCGTATATGATGAAGTTGACAAGAAGATCAAGAAAGATATGCCGAGCAGACTTCACGCAAGAAGAGAGATGCTGAAGGTTCTTTATCCTGTAAAGGAAGTTCCGGTAGCTGCTGCAGGTAAGAAGAGAAATACAAAAGAAGTTGATCTTCCGGAAAAACTGTTCTCAGAGATCGCTCCTAAGTATACAGACCGCAACGGCGGCTACACAAGAATCGTAAAGATTGGTCAGCGTAAAGGTGACGCAGCTATGGAAGTGCTGATTGAATTAGTATAATTCTGGAAAGAAAAGTTTATAGAGATATAAATTCTTGATAAATAATGATACGGCCCGGCGGCCGCGGAAAGCTTATTGAATTTTAATGCTTTCCGCAGCCGCCGGATTTTTGTCTTCATAGTATGGATTGCATCTATTTTTGTGCAATATCAACAATAAATGTTAAAAAAATAACGTTAAATATTTGACAAAAGCAATATTGACAATTATTTAACGATGGGTTAAACTAAAACCTGTAATTAAGAAAATTATTCTATTACGGGAGGAAAAATAGAAATGGCAAAGAAGGAAAAGATCGTAGTACCTGAGATTGTAGACAGCGTGGAAACACTCGAAGCAAAAATGAAAGCTATGCGTGAAGCTCAGAAAGTATTTGCTGCTTTTACGCAGGAACAGGTAGATAAGATTTTTTATGAAGCAGCCATGGCTGCGAATAAGATGCGTATTCCGCTTGCAAAGATGGCGGTAGAAGAGACGCAGAGAGGAATTGTGGAAGATAAGGTTATCAAGAACCACTATGCAGCTGAGTACATTTACAATGCGTATAAAGACACCAAAACATGTGGTGTGATAGAGGAAGATGCGGCGTTTGGCATTAAAAAGATAGCAGAGCCGATCGGTCTGGTAGCTGCGGTTATTCCGACCACAAACCCGACTTCAACAGCGATCTTCAAAACACTGCTTTGTCTGAAGACCAGAAATGCAATTATTATCAGCCCCCATCCTGCTGCTAAAGCATGTACGATCGAGGCGGCAAAAGTTGTTCTGGACGCAGCTGTAAAGGCTGGCGCTCCGGAAGGCATTATCGGATGGATTGATGTACCGTCTTTGGAATTAACAAACACCGTTATGAAGGATTCAGACATCATTCTTGCAACCGGCGGACCGGGAATGGTAAAGGCTGCTTACTCATCAGGCAAGCCGGCGCTCGGAGTAGGACCTGGAAACACACCGGTAATTATTGATGAGACAGCTGATGTTAAGATGGCAGTAAATTCCATTATACATTCCAAGACATTCGACAACGGCATGATCTGCGCATCTGAGCAGTCTGTAACAGTTCTTGACAGCATTTATGAGGAAGTGAAAAAAGAATTTGCTTACCGTGGATGCTATTTCCTGAAAAAGGGAGCAGAGCTGGATAAAGTACGCAAGACAATCATTATTAATGGCGCACTGAACAGCAAGATTCCAGGCAAATCAGCATACGAAATTGCAAAAATGGCTGGAGTGGATGTTCCGGAAAACACAAAAATCCTGATAGGTGAAGTGGAATCAGTAGACATTTCCGAAGAGTTTGCTCATGAAAAATTATCTCCTGTACTTGGCATGTATAAAGCAAAAACATTTGATGAAGCGTTGGAAAAAGCAGCCCAGCTTGTAGCCGACGGCGGATACGGTCACACAGCTTCCCTGTATATCCATCCGGCACAGACAGAGAAAATAGCAAAACATGCAGCAGCCATGAAAACGTGCCGTGTTCTTATCAACACACCTTCTTCTCACGGCGGCATCGGCGACCTTTACAACTTCAAAATGGCTCCATCCCTCACACTGGGATGCGGCTCATGGGGCGGAAACTCCGTTTCTGAAAATGTTGGGGTAAAACACTTACTGAATGTTAAGACAGTGGCTGAGAGGAGAGAGAATATGCTTTGGTTCAGAACACCTGAAAAGGTTTACTTCAAAAAAGGCTGTATGCCGGTTGCACTGGATGAGCTGGGAACAATCATGCACAAGAAAAAAGCATTTATCGTTACCGACTCCTTCCTGTACAAAAATGGCTACGTAGCTCCAATCGAGGCAAAACTGGATGAAATGGGTATCCAGCATTCATGCTTCTATGAAGTAGCTCCAGACCCGACCCTGCAGTGTGCACAAAAAGGTGCAGACCAGATGAGAGCATTTGAGCCGGATACAATTATCGCACTTGGCGGTGGTTCTGCAATGGATGCAGCAAAGATCATGTGGGTAATGTACGAACATCCGGAAGCAAATTTTGAAGACATGGCAATGGACTTTATGGATATCCGCAAGAGAGTATATACATTCCCGAAAATGGGAGAGAAAGCTTATTTCGTAGCGATCCCGACCTCTTCAGGAACCGGTTCTGAGGTCACACCTTTTGCAATCATCACAGATGCAGAGACCGGGGTAAAATGGCCGCTTGCAGACTACGAACTGCTTCCGAATATGGCAATTGTAGATGTTGATAACATGATGACCCAGCCAAAGGGCCTGACAAGCGCATCAGGTATCGACGTTATGACACATGCAATCGAGGCATATGTATCTATCATGGCCACAGATTACACAGACGGCCTGGCAATGAAAGCTGTAAAGATGGTATTTGATAATCTTCCATCCGCATACGAGAACGGGGCAAACGACCCACATGCACGCGAGATGATGGCAAATGCTTCCTGTCTGGCAGGTATGGCCTTTGCAAACGCATTCCTCGGACTGAACCACTCTATGGCACACAAGCTGGGTGCATTTCATCACCTTCCACACGGTGTTGCAAATGCAGTACTCCTGACAGAAGTTATGAAATACAATTCAGCAGAGGCTCCGACAAAGATGGGTACATTCTCACAGTATCAGTACCCGCATGCACTTGCAAGATATGCTGAACTGGGACGTTTTGCAGGCTGCACGGGCAAAGATGACCAGGAAGTATTCAATAACCTTGTTGCAAGATTAGAAGAGTTAGAAGAGACAATCGGCATCAAGAAAACGATCAAAGACTATGGCATAGATGAGAAATACTTCCTCGACACACTGGATGATATGGTAGAGCAGGCATTCAACGACCAGTGTACAGGCGCTAACCCAAGATATCCATTGATGAAGGAGATCAAAGAGATCTATCTGAAGTGTTACTACGGCAAATAAGTTTCGCAGTTATTCATTCACGGCCGCCGTGCCGTAAGGCGCAGCGGCAGCATAAAAATAATAAATATCCTTTTGAATATAAATTCATAAATTTTTTCTCACAAATAGGAGCGTGGCGCATGAGCGTCACGCTTTTAAATTCTGCAAAGGGGTCAGACCCCTTTGACTCTGATTGATATAAAATTAACAATAAAACCACACGGAAAAAGTTAGTTAAAAATTGCACAAAATTACTCGGGGGGTCTTACATTGTTAAAAAAGTTGATGTATAATAAAAACAACTTAAAAGAGCGGCATCAAAAACAGGAGGTATAGCTTATGAAACTGGAAGAAAAGAATTTAATCGTGGAACGTCCCTATAAGAAAGTTTACAAATGTGAAGATAGTGTCGTAAAAGTATTCGAATCTGCGCATCCAAAATCAGCAGTATTCAACGAGGCGCTAAATACTGCCAGAGTAGAAGAGACAGGACTGGATATCCCAAAGGTAAAAGAGGTAACACAGATAGACGGTAAATGGGCGCTTGCCATCGAATACAAAGCAGGAAAGACATTGGAAGACATGATGGAAGCAGACAGCAGCAACCTGGAAAAATATATGGAGGACTTTGTAGACCTGCAGCTGACGGTACATGCCAAGACCGCACCGCTGCTAAACAAGCTGAAAGATAAACTGTCCCGTCAGATTAACGGTCTGAAAGACTTAGATGCCACAACAAGATACGAGCTGCTCACAAGGCTGGAGAGCATGCCAAAACACAACAAAGTCTGCCACGGCGATTTCAATCCAAGCAATGTAATCGTAGGAAAGAACGGCAAGATGACAGTCGTAGACTGGGCGCACGCAACCCAGGGCAACGCCAGTGCAGATGCAGCCATGACCTATCTGCTGTTCGCACTAAAAGACCAGAATGCAGCAGACCTGTATATGAAGCTGTTCTGCAAAAAGAGCGATACAGCAAAACAATACGTACAGCAGTGGCTGCCAATCGTAGCAGCGGCACAGCTCACAAAAGATAACGAACTAGAAAAAGAATTCCTAATGAAATGGATTGATGTGATTGATTATCAGTAGGGGAGATTTGGGGAGGGGACGCTAAGAGGAAGGTGAGACTGTTTCCCCCGCCGGGGCAGTGCATGCCGTTTCAAACTCCTGCCCACTTGCGGAGAATCCGTAAGAGAAAAAACAGGGAACAGGAAGGGACTTGCCGCAGTTGGCCCGAATGCCGATGCATTCGCGCCGCCGGCGGCAACAGAATTTGTTTTGGCAAAACAAATTCTGCCCTTCCTGTTCCCTGTTTTTTCTCTAACGGATTCTAACCGCGCGTTCTATGGAGTCTTGAAACGGCATGCACTGCCCCGGCGGGGGAAACAGTCTCACCTTCCTCTTAGCTGGGCGCATCCGCCGGTAATTAAAACCTTCCTACTGGGGGAGGTCTCTGGACGGTGACAGTGGATGGCCGTAACTTTGCTCGGGGCGGAAGGGAGAGTATGTGTACACAAAGAATCTCAACAAGACATCCCTACCGCATATCCAGCCCAATCCGTTGCCACCGCCAGCGTTCTCCTACATTCGATCTTACCTGCCGTTTTGATGAAGCCCAGCCTGACTGAGATGGGGAGGGGGACAAAGCCGGAAGAAAAGAAGGCCGGGACTGAGTGTATAGAACGCACGGTCTAGAAGTCCTTACGCAGAAGGAGCTGTCCATGAGGGATGGCAAGTGATTTACCAAATCACTTGCCAGGACAACCTAAGACGGGAAAGCATCAGGCTTTCCCGTTGCATGTTGTCTGTGCCCTCATGGACAGCTCCTTGTGCGTTAGGACTTCTCCGTAAGTGGGTTACACACAGCCCCGGCCTTCTTTTCTTCCGGCTTTGTCCCCCTCCCCGTCTTAGTCAGGCGGACCTCATCCAAAAAGCCCTAAAATCGAATCCCCCTAGCTACCAGCTTGGGAAGAAGAGGTTATTTCCGATGTTGACTCCGGGCCTCCCCGCTGTTCCTGCATAGAGGAAGTAATAGCAGTCGGATACTGCGGCCAGCCGTGCTCCGTTGATGGCATCCTGGGCCACGGTGTAGGCCAGTTCGCTGGCGCCTCTTGCGAGTACGGTATCCAGACGGCCTAACCATACCGGCTCAAACTGTCCGCCTGCATAGACGACATCTGTGATTGTGTTCGGGAAGATCGGACTGTTTACGCGGTTCATGATCACTGTTGCTACGGCAAGCATGGAATCGTAATCATGCATGGCCTCACAATCGAGTATTGCCGCAAATACATCCAGATCGCTTCCGGCCACATTGGTTGCTCCGCCGTTGACTATGGTGTCATCATAACCTCCGTTATCACTGCCGCCTCCGGAATCATTGCCTTCGGATGGCGTGTCTCCGGGGTTATTATTGTCATTCGCGTTGTTATTGCCGCTGTCAGGCTTCTGGGCAGCGGCGTTTTCTGCCGCAACTTTAGCGGCTGCCTCTGCAGCCAGCTTGGCGGCTTCCTCCTCCCGCAGCTTTTTAAGCTGTGCGTTGAAGGCGTTCAGATCAGTAGAGGTTGCCTCTGCCTTCTGAACCAGCTCTGCCTGCCGGGTCTCCAGGTTTTTCTGCAGTTCCTTCATAGAATCCTGCTGAGCCTCCAGAGTTACTTTTCTGTCAGCAATCTCTTTCTGGGTATCCTGCAGGATCTGGAGCATCCCCCGGTCATATTTACTGATATTCTGTATGAAGTCGGCTTTGTTTAAAAAGTCAGTCAGGTTGTCCGCCGAAAAAAGCATCTCCAGGAGTGTTGCATTACCGGTTTCATACATATACTTAATACGGGATTTCATATCTTCGTATTGTTGTGCTTCGTCTGCCTCTGCCTCAGCTAAGGAATCTTTTGTCCTCTGGATTTCACCGTTGGTAATTTCAACCTGCATCTCAGTTGTTGATATCTCATCACTTATTGCCACAAGTTCCTGATTGATACCTTCAAGCTGATTCTGCAGATCAGAAGTTTTGCTTTCGAGACTTTCTGCATCTTCGGCATGCGCCGGGAAAACAGAAAGCACCAGTACAAGAGAACAGATAAATGCCAGAAGAGCCTGTCCCCTGTGTTTTAAGCGCAATTTCATATTCTACAATTCCTTTCTTAATTGTTTTGCCCTGATATTATACTATAAATTGCTTTATTAAGCAAATTTTGATAGAATAAGTTATAAAAATTTAGTGAGAAGTAAGGAGCTGGCAGGAGATGAAACAGCAGATAAAAATGATTGGACTGGACTTGGACGGTACACTTTTGAATGACAAAAAGGAACTGCTGCCGTATACAAAGCAGGTGCTGCAGGAAGCAATTGCAAAAGGGATAGTCGTACTGATGGCAACAGGAAGGTCGTTTACGGGCATTCCGGAGGAACTGAGATATTTCCCCGGCATCCGTTATGCACTTACCGCAAACGGGGCGAGGGTGATCGATGCGCAGGAAGAGAAAATTCTCATTGAACGCCTCCTTCCGATAGAAAAAGCGAAGAAAGCATTGGAAACTCTGCGGAAATATGATACATTACAAGAAGTGTACTTTGACGGACAGGGGTATGCAGATAAAGAGAAGCTGGATTCCATCAGCCGTTACCATCACAATCCGCATATGTGGGATTATGTGCGCAGCACCAGGAAAGCAGTGCCGGATGTCATGGCGCTGGCAGTGGAACGATATCAGGATATGGATAAAATGCAGGCGCTGTTTGCCGATTTGGAAGAAAAAGCGGCTGCATGGAGTGAACTGGAACAGCAGGAGGGTATCGTACTGGTCAGCTCGCTGGGATATAATATAGAAATAAACGCCGCCGGAGTAAACAAGGGAACAGCCTTAGTTGAACTGGGCAGTATGCTTGGAATCAGGCGCGAGGAGATTATGGCATGCGGTGATGGCGACAACGATATTGAGATGGTAAAAGAAGCCGGCTTTGGCGTTGCGATGGGTAATGCGGAAGAAGAGGTAAAGGCCGCCGCGGATTACATAACACTTTCCAATGAAGAAGAGGGGGCGGCAAAGGCCATTGAAAGATTTGCTCTAAGAGGAGGAGACATATGTTAGAAGCTTTAAAGGTAATTGTACTGGGGATTGTAGAAGGTATTACCGAATGGCTGCCGATCAGCAGCACGGGACACCTGATACTTGTAGAAGAGTTTATAAAGCTGAAGATGACGGAAGACTTTATGTCAATGTTCAATGTGGTCATTCAGCTGGGGGCAATCCTGGCGGTTGTAGTCATCTATTTTCATAAACTGAATCCGTTTTCTGATACGAAGACGCATAAACAGAAGATGCTGACCCTTCAGCTGTGGGTAAAAGTGCTGATCGCATCGGTTCCGGCAGCCATAATCGGCCTTTTGTTTGACGACTTTATTGATGAACATTTGATGAATTATGTGGTAGTAGCGATTACGCTGATTCTGTATGGTATTGCATTTATTGTCGTGGAAAAACGGCATGAACATGTGAAGCCGGCGGTGAAGAGGCTGTCGGACCTGACGATCCCAATGGTCGTGATTATCGGATGCTTCCAGGTGCTGGCGCTGATACCGGGTACCTCACGGTCGGGTGCAACGATAATCGGCGGTCTGCTGATTGGGGCGGCCAGAGGCGTAGCTGCGGAATTCACATTTTTCTTAGCCATTCCGGTTATGTTTGGGGCCAGCTTCCTTAAGATCATTAAGTTCGGTTTTCATTTTACGGGCGCGGAAGTATTTTTGCTGCTGCTTGGATGTATCATCTCCTTTGTGGTATCCATATTCGCCATCAAGTTTTTGATGCAGTATATCAAGAATCATGACTTTAAAGTATTCGGTTATTACCGAATCGTCCTGGGAATCATTGTGCTGCTCTACTTTGGAATGACTGCATTATTTGCATAAAAGGCGGCAGACAGAAGTATAAAGGGTATAAAATTCAGTACGGGGAGGGGCTCTATGGCCTTCTCCTTTTTATTTCCGATGGAATATTAAGGGAAATACGGCGCATAGTCTTGTTTTTTATAGAAAACATGATAAAATATAGAGATAATGTGTATGATTATGCATAACAATGTAAATTTGGAGGGTACGGAAAATGAAAAAGAAAGTTTTAAGCGTTTTATTGGTGGCAGTATGCGTATTATCAATGGCGGCATGCGGATCTAAGAAGGAAGACAGCAGCGCAGGTGACAGTGGTAAGAAGGAAAAGCTGGTGATGGCTACGAATGCGGAATTTCCGCCGTATGAATTCTACGAAGGAAAAGAAGTCGTAGGAATCGATGCTGATATTGCGGCTGCAGTAGCAGAGGAGATGGGGATGGAGCTCGAGATTGAGGACATGGCTTTTGATTCTATCATCACTGCAGTAACAAGCGGAAAAGCAGACATCGGTGCGGCAGGTATGACTGTGACGGAGGACCGTCTGGAAAATGTAGACTTTACTGATACATATGCAACAGCAACACAGGTAATTATCGTTAAAGAGGACAGTGCAATTGCCGGACCAGATGATCTGACAGGTAAGAAGATCGGCGTACAGCTGGGAACCACAGGCGATATCTACGCAGACGACATTGAAGATGCTACTGTAGAGCGTTATAACAAGGGATTTGAGGCTGTACAGGCACTGCAGCAGGGCAAGATTGATGCAGTAGTCATCGACGGAGAGCCGGCTAAGGAATTTGTAAAAGAAGCGGAAGGGCTCAAGATTCTGGACGAAGCGTTTACAGAGGAAGAGTACGCAATTGCAGTGAAAAAAGGAAATGATGAACTGAAAGAGAAAATCAATGATGCACTGGCTAATCTGAAGGAATCTGGTAAATTGGATGAAATCGTAGCGAAATATATCAGCGCTGACAGCGCGGAATAAAAGAGGATACGATTATGTTGCAGACGTTGCAGGATAAGTTTTATGGGAATTTTATAGAAAAAAACCGCTGGGAATACATTTTAGATGGACTGGGGGTCACTTTGCAGGTGACCTTCTTTGCCGTCATAATCGGAATTGTAATTGGTTTTCTGATTGCAATTATACGCTCCACATATGACAAAACAGGAAGGCTGAAGATCCTTAATGCAATTTGTAAGATCTATCTGACGGTGATCAGAGGAACTCCGGTTGTTGTACAGCTTTTGATCATTTACTTTGTAATATTCGGAAGCTCAGACATCAGCAAAGTGCTGGTAGCTATTATGGCATTCGGGTTCAATTCCGGGGCCTATGTTGCCGAGATATTCCGCTCTGGTATCATGTCTATTGATAACGGACAGTTTGAGGCTGGGCGCAGCCTGGGATTTAATTATGTGCAGACCATGATCCATATCATTATGCCGCAGGCTTTTAAGAATGTTCTCCCGGCGCTTGGCAATGAGTTTATCGTGCTGTTGAAAGAGACATCAGTCTCTGGTTATATCGCCCTGCAGGATCTTACCAAGGGCGGCGATATCATACGAAGCCGTACATATGATGCATTCATGCCTCTTATTGCTGTAGCTTTGATTTATCTGATTATGGTAATGATCTTTACAAAGCTCGTAAATCTGTTGGAGAGGAGGCTGAGAAACAGTGATCACTGATGGAGAAGTATTGATTAAGGTAGAAGACCTTCATAAAGTATTTAATAACAGGCTTCATGCACTGGATGGGGTAACGGAAGAAATCCGTAAAGGCGAAGTTGTTGTAATTGTCGGACCGTCAGGCTCTGGTAAATCAACGTTCCTCCGATCCTTGAACCTTCTTGAGACTCCGACGAAGGGGCACATATATTTTGAAGGAACAGACATTACAAGCAAGGAAACGAATATCGACCGCCATCGCCAGAAGATGGGCATGGTGTTCCAGCATTTCAATCTATTCCCGCACAAGACGATTATGGAAAATATCACGCTTGCACCGATTAAGCTTTTGAAGAAGAGTAAAGCCGATGCCGAAAAGCGGGCGATGGAACTTCTGAAGCTGGTTGGGCTGGAGGAAAAGGCACATGCCTATCCTTCCCAGCTGTCAGGCGGTCAGAAGCAGCGTATTGCAATTATCCGTTCTCTGGCAATGAATCCGGATGTCATGCTTTTTGATGAACCGACTTCCGCCCTGGATCCTGAGATGGTGGGGGAAGTTCTGGAGCTAATGAAAAAGCTTGCCCATGATGGAATGACTATGGTGGTTGTGACACATGAGATGGGATTTGCACGGGAAGTGGCGACCCGGGTTATATTTATGGATGAAGGGAAAATAAAAGAACAGGGGCCTCCGGAGGAATTCTTTAATAATCCGGAGGAACCTCGGCTTCGGGAGTTTCTTTCGAAGATTTTGTAGGCAGGGGACGCCTGATGGAAGCGGGACGCACCGACAGCGGCGGGGGATGCTTATGCTGTTTTTGGAAACC
The DNA here is from genome assembly GCF_009680135.1 of Eubacterium sp. BIOML-A2. NCBI lineage: Bacteria > Bacillati > Bacillota > Clostridia > Eubacteriales > Eubacteriaceae > Eubacterium > Eubacterium sp. BIOML-A2. The sequence continues at coordinate 31,071 of NZ_WKZK01000014.1, read as the reverse complement.
GGCCGCTTCGCTTAAGAAGAGCTAACTGCAAAAAAACCGCATTTTATGGGACGGAGCGTATTCACTTAGAAAGCTGATGCTTTCTAAGTGAATACGCTCCGGGAAATTGATTCGGAATCAATTTTCTCCCATAAAATGCGGTTTTTTCGCAGTAAACTCTTCGTAACAGTTCAGGCCAGTCTGAACTGTTACAACTCTTCTTAGGCAGCCAATAATCTCCAACTATTATTTTGTTTCTTTTTAGGGGGTTCTGTGGTAGTCTAATAGGTATTGGTGATGAAAGAGGTTTTTGTGTATGAAGTATGAACGAATAGAAAAGGCTGTGTTTTTGGAGCGGCCGAATCGGTTTATTGCGTATGCTCTGGTTGCGGGGCGAAGAGAGACGATTCATGTGAAGAATACGGGGCGGTGCGCGGAGCTTCTCAAGGCGGGGGCTGTTATTTATGTGCAGGAGAGCCTTAAGCCGGAGCGGAAGACGAAGTGGGATTTAATTGCTGTGGAAAAAGGGGACAGGATGGTGAATATGGATTCTCAGATTCCGAACAGAGTGGCTCAGGAATGGATCGAAGCCGGTAATTTGTTTGGGGAGTCTCCGTTTGTCAGGGCGGAGACTACTTATGGGAACTCGAGGTTTGATCTCTATGTTGAGGCAGACGGGCGTAAGTGTTTTGTAGAGGTGAAGGGGGTTACGCTGGAAGAGGATGGCGTGGCGCGATTTCCAGATGCACCGAGCGAGCGGGCGGTTAAGCATGTGGAAGAGCTATGTAAGGCTGTAAAGGATGGATATGAGGCTTATGTTTTGTTTGTGATCCAGATGAAGGGGATCCGCTATTTTACCCCGAATATGGATACCCATCCTGCCTTTGGAGAAGCGCTGCGCAGGGCCAAGGCGGCGGGCGTGCATATCTTGGCGCGGGACTGTAAAGTGACGGCGGATCGTATTGTCATGGATGAGGCGGTGCCGGTGGTGCTGGGGAGTCCGGAGCTGAAAGAGGCGGTGGTTCCCCTTGTGCGCTGGTACCGGGAACATAAACGGGATCTGCCCTGGCGGCATGATATCAGCGCATACCGGGTCTGGATATCTGAGATTATGCTCCAGCAGACGAGGGTGGAGGCTGTGAAGCCCTATTTCGAAAGATTTTTAAGGGAGCTGCCTACGGTGAAGGACCTGGCTGAGGCGGAGGAAGACCGGCTTATGAAACTGTGGGAGGGGCTTGGCTATTACAACCGGGTACGGAATATGCAGAAGGCGGCCCGTCAGATTATGGAGGAATATGGAGGGGAGTTTCCGGATACATATGAGGGAATCCGTTCGCTGACGGGAATCGGGAGCTACACGGCAGGAGCGGTCGGCTCTTTTGCATTTGGAATTCCGAAGCCTGCGGTGGACGGGAATGTCCTGCGGGTGGCGGCAAGGCTTATGGCGCGGGATGACGATATTATGAAAGCGGGTGTCCGGGCGCGCATTGAGGAGGAGATCGAGGAAGTGATTCCTGCCGATGCGCCGTCGGATTTTAACCAGGGACTGATTGAGCTGGGAGCCATTGTCTGTGTGCCGAACGGTGAGCCTAAATGTACGGAGTGTCCCCTGTCCGGGCTTTGTAAGGCCAGAAAGCTTGGCATTGAGACGGAACTGCCAGTCAGGTCCAAGGCAAAGGCCAGACGGATCGAGAAGAGAACGGTTCTGATCCTTTTGGACGGGGACACGCTTGCGATTAAAAAACGCCCGCCAAAGGGGCTTCTGGCCGGCCTGTATGAACTTCCTAATCTGGAGGGGCACCTGGACAGAAAAGAAGTGATACAGTACTGCAACTCCATCGGGCTGTCTCCGCTGCATATAAAAAAGGTACAGAGCGCGAAACATATATTCAGCCATGTAGAGTGGCATATGACGGGATATGAGATTAAAGTGGACGGGCTGGAGAAAAACTGCAGCGCGGATATGCTGTTTGTCCGCAGAGAAGAGATTGAAGATAAATACCCGATTCCTTCTGCTTTTGAGGTATATCGGTTACTGTTCAGACCGTGCCGTGCACCTCGCTGCACGGCATCGGAGCCGATAAAGTGATGGTCTCGGGGCATCTGGTCTTTGCTCCGCTTCGGTCCGTGCTAAACATGCGCCACTGGCGCATAGCACCCCTCGCCGTAGGCGACTTTAAATGGGCAGATGCCGTTACTGTGCACGCCCGTAGGGTGTGCACAGTAACGTATATTGCAGAGTTGTTTTAGAGTCCGCTCTGTTTTCTTGAATCCCGGGCGGATTTATGGTATACTCACTTTATAACAAGCGGGATAAAAGGAGTGTACATTTATGGGTGACAAGACAGAGCTGTCCAGGCAGCAGCAGAAATCAAAAGAAACAAAAGAACGGATCTTCCGCGCTGCAAAGCGGATTCTCCAAAAGAATGGGTACGAAGAGCTTTCTATTAAAAATATCTGTGAAGAAGCAGGTGTGTCAAACGGAAGCTTTTACCATCATTTTAAAACAAAAGATGATCTGCTGTCTTATTATATAGAGGATCAGCCCAGCATCAACCCTGATCTGCTCGATCTGCCCAGAAATGCGGAGGAAGCGAAGATTGCCATCATCCATGTGTATCTGAATTATGTGAATTACTGCAGGGAACTTGGCGTTGAGTTTATCTCTGGATACTACGATACGAAAAATCAGGCGCTGAATCCTGCCAGCCGCGCAGAGAGACCCTATCCCATTGTGACCGTGCAGACCTATGTTGAGAAAGCCATGCAGGAAGGAATTGTCAGACTGAATGTCAGCATTGAAGAGTTTACAACTGACATCCGTATGATTGTAATCGGCAATGTATTTGAATGGTGTCTCCGCGGAGGGGATGCCGATTTTGAAGGCAATATGCGCCGCTCACTTGGTAAATACCTGGACAGTACGATTTTATAAGATGCGGCCGTACCCTTTGAAAATACCGGCCGTGAATTGAAAAAAACTCATCCCCAGAAATGGAGGCAGCAGTATGAGATACAGCTTTATAGTGAATCCGAATTCCCGTTCCGGTATGGGAGGCTTGATATGGGATATCATAGAGCCGGAACTGAAAAAAAGACAGGTTGAATATGAGAGCTTTCGTACGGATTCCCCCGGTCATGCAACTAAAATTACCGGCAGTATCACCGGGGACGGAGAGGAACATACCCTGGTCGTGCTGGGGGGAGACGGAACCGTGAATGAAGTGCTGAACGGAATCGCCGACCTTGGGAAGACGGTCCTGGGCTATATCCCCACAGGTTCCAGCAACGATTTTGCCAGAGGGATGAAGCTTCCCACAGATCCGCTTGGGGCGCTGGATATGATTCTGAAGCCCGGCAGGATTCAGTCCATGGATGTGGGGCTTTTAACCCGCGCAGGGAAAGAACGGCGGTTTGCGGTGAGTACGGGAATTGGGTTTGATGCGGCAATCTGCCATCAGGCGGCCGTATCCAGGCTGAAAGTCCTGTTAAACCATCTGAAACTGGGCAAACTGACATATGTGGGAATTGCCCTGAACAGGCTGTTCCATGACAAGCCGGTTCAGGCAGAGATTACTCTGGATGGACAGGAGATAAAAAAGTTTTCGAAGGTATACTTTGCGGCTGCCATGAACCAGCCATACGAGGGCGGCGGTTTTTGTTTCTGCCCGGATGCGGCCGGGAATGACGGCCTGCTGGATGTGATTGTAATATCGGGGCTTCCCAGGCTGGCTGTCCTTTTGCTCCTGCCCACGGCATATAAGGGATGGCATGTGCATTTTCCTGGAATTCATGTTTTTAGGTGCAAAAAGGCCGTGATAAAAACAGAACGTCCGCTTGCCGTACATACAGACGGGGAACCCGTATTCCTGAGAGATCAGATAACGGCGGAGGTACTGGAAGAACAAATCAGGGTGATCACAGCGTGAAAGAAGGAGCAGGTTATGTATGTACTGGTTCTGGCTGCAGTTGGAACAGCAGCTGTTTATCTGTTTATGATTATGCCGCGTATGACGAAGCGGAAACAAATGAAGCTCTTTATGGGCCAAAAGTGGGCCCACAGAGGGCTTCATTGCGTTGAGAAAGGGATACCGGAGAATTCCATGGCAGCCTTTAAGGAGGCTGTAAAAGAAGGGTATGGGATAGAGCTGGACGTTCATCTGACAAAAGACGGCCGTCTGGTTGTTTTTCACGATGATACCTTGAAGCGCGTCTGCGGGAAAGAAGGCAGAATAGAAGAAATGTCATATGAGGAGCTGCAGCAATGCTATCTCAGCGGAACTTCCGAAAAGATTCCCCTTTTTTCCTCCGTCCTGTCCTATATTAAGGGGCGTGTCCCTCTGCTGATCGAGGTAAAGCTTCCCACGCAGAACACGGATATTTGTGTGCATCTGGAAGAGCAGCTGCGCGGATACACCGGGCCTTATCTGATTCAGTCCTTTAACTGCCTGGTGCTTTGCTGGCTGAAAAAACACCGGAAGGATATTCTGAGGGGCCAGTTATCGTCTAATTTGGTGAAAAGTGACCATTCGCCGCATTATATACTGCGTTTCTGCGTAAAATATTTGTTAAGTAACTGCATCACCAGGCCGGATTTCATTTCCTACAAATTAAAGGACAGCCAGAACGTCAGCCTCCTGGTGCTCCACAGCCTTCTGTTTACACCGGTGGCGGTATGGACGCTTCGTACCTCCCAAGCCATGGAACAGGCGGTAAAGCAATATGATATGTATATATTTGAGGGGATAAGGCCGTCTGGTAAAAAGTGAAGGTTCGTTAGTAATAAATTAGTAACAATTAAGCTGCAAAGGCCCGTAAAATCAAAAGATTTTGTTAAGGTTTTATGAACATTATTGTTGTGGCATGTGATTCGTGCTATAATCGGGGCAGCTAGAGAATATGCATTAAAAAAAGGAGCGTTCGGTATGGACTTTAGGACGAAAGCCACGAATTTTATTAAGAAATATAAGCATGCCTGGGTGTTCAGCTATATCCTGATTTACATGCCCTGGTTCATGTATCTTGAGAAGCATGTAACATCAGGCTATCATGTTATACATTCCGTAATTGATAATAAGATACCGTTTGTAGAATACTTTATTGTGCCATACCTGCTGTGGTTTGTATTCATAGCAGCCACATTTTTATACTTCTTTTTTACAGATGTGGACGGCTTCTACAAGCTGGCAAAGCTGATGTTTGCTGGAATGACGATTTTTCTGATTATATCCACGTTAGTTCCGAACGGCCTGAATCTGCGTCCTATGTACTTTGCCAGGGATAATGTTTTTGTGGATATGGTAAAGATGCTTTACAAGGCAGATACTCCGACCAATGTTCTGCCAAGCCTTCATGTATATAACTCTCTGGGGGCCTGTATAGCCATCTATAACAGCAAGGCGCTGCAGAAGCATAAGGTGATAAGCTGGAGTGCCTATACCCTGGCGGCCCTGATTATACTCGCAACAATGTTCCTTAAGCAGCATTCGATCATAGACGTAATGGCAGCTTTTATCATGGCTTATACCATTTACCAGTTTGTCTATGAGTCAAGCCGCAAAAAAGCGCCCAAGCTTTCGAATCAGATTGCCACCTGGGGCAAATAGTATTCACAGCATATTTTAGATTATTTCATCCGAAACAGAGAGTATTTCCCAAAGCACACTTTGGAAAATTAAGAGGACTGCGGAAAAGTCATCCGGACTTTTCAAAATGGCTTCTGGAATCTCTGATCCGGGTGAAATTTTTTCAGTATTCAGAGGTTAAGCCGCAGCGATGGCAGCAGGTTCTGCGGCCTGCCCTGGCAGGGACTAAAAAAACCAGCCGGAATCACTATATCTATAGCCAAACCATTGGCTGTAGTGTTATAATGTGAAAAGATTAGCCGGGAAGAAGCGCGTAGCGCCGCAATGACGCCTGGCGTACTTGAATATGAAAAGAATTAGGAGGAATGAGATTAGACATGGGCAAGATAATGTTAACAGGGGACAGACCGACCGGGAGGCTGCATGTGGGACACTATGTCGGTTCATTGAAGCGAAGAGTGGAACTGCAGAATGCAGGCGAGTATGACGATATATTTATTATGATAGCGGATGCGCAGGCACTGACGGATAACGCGGACAATCCGGAGAAGGTACGTCAGAATATTATAGAGGTGGCGCTGGATTATCTGGCATGCGGGCTGGATCCGGAGAAGTCAACGCTGTTTATCCAGTCACAGATACCGGAATTATGCGAATTATCTTTTTATTATATGAACCTGGTTACGGTTTCGCGTCTGCAGCGTAATCCTACGGTAAAATCCGAGATTCAGATGCGGAATTTTGAGGCAAGCATACCAGTCGGTTTCTTTACTTATCCGATCAGCCAGGCCGCTGATATTACAGCGTTTAAGGCAACCACAGTTCCGGTTGGAGAGGATCAGCTTCCGATGCTGGAACAGACAAAGGAGATTGTAAGAAAGTTTAATTCGGTCTATGGCGATACGCTCGTGGAGCCCGATATTCTTCTTCCCGACAATACGGCGTGCCTGAGGCTTCCGGGTACGGACGGAAAGGCAAAGATGAGCAAGTCTTTGAATAACTGCATTTATCTCTCTGAGGAGCCGGATTCAATCAAACAGAAGGTATTTAGTATGTTTACGGATCCCACGCATATTAAAATAGAAGATCCGGGTAAGCTGGAGGGCAATACGGTGTTTACGTATCTGGATGCCTTCTGCAGGCCGGAATATTTTGAGGAATTTCTGCCGGACTATACGGATTTGGATGAACTTAAAGCACATTACCAGAGGGGCGGGCTTGGAGATATGAAGGTGAAGCGTTTCCTGAACGCAGTCCTTCAGGCGGAACTGGAGCCTATCAGAAACAGAAGAAAAGAATACCAGAAAGATATCCCATACGTATATGAGATTCTGAAAAAGGGAAGTGAGAAGGCTGAGAGCGTGGCTGCCGATACTTTGCGTGATGTGAAAGAGGCGATGAAGATTAATTACTTTGAAGACCTGGAGCTGATCAATGCACAGGCAGAGAAGTTCAGGGAGTAACGAAGCGAAGGGGTCCTAATATGCAGGATATAAAGAACTCTGAAGAGTATAAGAGCCTTTGGGCGCGTGCCAACTATGATGATCTGACAAAGGTATTGAACCGCAGGGCGGGCAGGGAACGTCTGATAAGTTTGCTTGAAAAGGCAAGAACTGAGAGCAGGATACTGGTCGTGGCACTGTGTGATGTGAATGACCTGAAACAGATCAATGACAGACACGGGCACCGTGAAGGTGACAATATGCTACGATACGTTGCGATGTCCATGTCCCGGGAACTGAAAGAAAACGATGTTCTTTTCCGGCTGAGCGGGGACGAATTTGCTATGGCATTTTATGATGAAAATGAAAAGAATGCAGAAAAGCGCATGCAGAGGATCCTGGCATATCTTAATGAAAAAAAGAATTCCAGAAAATTAATGTACGAAACGTCTTTTTCCTATGGTCTTGTAGAAATCTATCCGGAAGAATACTATATGGTTGAAGACCTTCTTGAAAAAGCGGACTGCAAAATGTATATACAGAAGAGGAATTATCATATACTGCGTGCGAAGCAGAGGCTGGAGCAGCAGAATGATTCCGGAGTCCGGGAGTTTATATATGACAAGGAGCATCTTTATGATGCACTTATGGAAAGTACAGACGATTATATATTTGTCGGAAACATGAAAACCGGAGTATTTCGTTATCCGCCTGCTATGGTCAGGGAATTCGGGCTTCCAGGGGAAGTGGTGGAGAATGCTGCTGCGTTTTGGGGCGGGAAGATACACCCTTATGATGAACGTCACTTTCTGGAGAGCAATCAGGAGATCGCAGACGGACGGATGGAGTCCCATGATATCGAATACCGCGCCAAAAATGCCAGGGGAGAATGGATCTGGCTTCGCTGCCGCGGCAGGATGATCAGGGACGAGAGAGGGGAACCGAATCTGTTTGCGGGAATGATTACCAATTTGGGGCGCAATCATAAGACTGACCATATGACGGGTCTTTATAACCGGTTCGAATTCGAGGGTGATGCAAAAAAATATATGGTAGATCTGGAGGAAACCGAGTATCTTGGAATTATGCTTCTGGATATGGATGGTTTCCGCAATATCAATGACTTAAATAACCGCTCTTTTGGGGACGCTGTCCTAAAAATAACGGCACAGAAGATTGTCGAATTCCTTCCATCCAATGCGAGAGTGTACCGGATGGATGGAGATGAATTTGCAGTCCTGTTTCTGAATGGAAGCAAGGAGGATGCCATGGAGGTATTCAGCCGGATCCAGAGTCATTTCCAAAAGATTCAGGACTATAAAGGGCGCAAATATTACTGCACGATGTCTGCTGGTTATGCTTCCTATCCGGAGGATTCGGATGACTATCAGGAACTTCTGCAGTACGCAAATTATTCACTGGAATGTTCGAAACTAAAAGGGAAAAACCGGCTTACCGTATTTACGAAGGAGATCCTGGAGAGCAGAGGGAGAAAGCTTGAAATGACGGAACTTCTCAGAGAAAGTATCGAGAGAGGCTTCACCGGGTTTTCTCTGAATTACCAGCCCCAGATTGTCTCCGGGACAAAACAGCTGAGTGGGGCGGAAGCGCTTGCAAGATGGCAGTGTACTGCTTTCGGCGATGTACCGCCGTCAGAGTTTATACGGATCCTGGAGCAGAGCGGACTGATAATCAAGGCCGGAAAATGGGTATTTACAGAGGCAGTCCGTCAGTGTAGTGAATGGATTAAGCGGAAGCCGGATTTTCGAATGAGTATCAATCTTTCGTATCCCCAGATGCTGGAGGAGGATTTTGAGTCCTTTGTGCTTGGAACTCTGGATTCTTTTCATGTACCATATGAAAATATTACCCTGGAAGTTACGGAAACTTACCTGATTGAGCAGGATAGCATTGTACATGATATCATGGGAAGACTGCAGGAAAAAGGGATTCAAACCGCAATGGATGACTTTGGGATGGGGTATTCTTCCCTGTTCGAGCTGAAAAACACGCCTGCAGATATCGTAAAAATAGACAAGGGATTTGTAAACGGGTTGACGACAGACTTGTTTACAGCCACATTTATCCGCTCAATCACAGAGCTATGCCATGACGTTGGAAAAACAGTCTGCCTGGAAGGTGTGAAGACGGTAGAAGATTATAACGTTGCAAAAGAGATTGGGATAGACCTGATACAGGGATACTATTTTAGTAAGGCAGTTCCGCCAGCGGAGTTTGAAGAAGTATTCTTAGAGGAAAGGAATGCTTCTGTAAAAAGAAATTAGAATAATAAAAAACCTGAAAGCAGATGCTTCCAGGTTTTTTAGCGTGCGCGAGAAGATTCGAACTCCCGACCTTCTGGTCCGTAGCCAGACGCTCTATCCAGCTGAGCTACGCGCACATACTGAAACTATTTCGTTCACAGCAGATATTAGTATATAATAAAAACACGGGCTTGTCAATAGGTTTATGAAATAAAAATAGATTGATCAAAAGAACTCGCTGAGAATTGTCTGAATTTTATAATATTGTTCTTCTGTAATTAAAATTTTCCCCTTTTTTGAAGATAGCAGGCCCTCTTTATAAAGAGCATCTAATTGCCGGTAAAGCGTACGGAGGCTTATATTTAATATTTGTGCCAGGTTTTCTTTTTTTGTTTTAACAATGACTGGAAAGTGTGAATTTGGACAATATTGATAAAGCTGGAGTAAAAGTTTATCCCTGGTATTGTTTAAAAGTAAGCCGTCATTTTCCGTTAAAACCTGATTAATGAAAGAAGAGAGATATTGGATATTTATCCATCCGAATATAGGATCTGCTAATAGTTCATCTATGTATTTTTGGTTTGTAATACGGATATAGGCACAGGAAGTAATACAGCGTATGGTTGCCGTATGTTTTGTAAGCGTGGGATGTACGGCTTCAAAAAGTCCATAGATTTGTATAGGCCCTGCGGCAATAGATTTCAACATTTTACCGGAAGGACTGTATTTTTCCGTACAACAATAACCATCTAGAAGAAGGTAGATATTATTTGATGGCATTTCGTTCGAAATAAGCAGATCGTTTTTATCTGCATAGTCAATTTTTAAATGTTCATTGTCTAATATTTCTATAAATTCTTTACTTAGTGGATAGCGATACTCTGGAGATGTAACATACTGAATAATTTTTCGGAAATTCACCGACATTTTTTGTTCCTTTCTACCAAAAAGGTGACAGATGGCATTTTTTTAAAGTGTCTGTAATGATATCATATTTTCAGATAAGGCGCAACCAGTAAAATGAACCGGCCTCACATTAGTATTTTAATATTGGAGGAGGAAAGAATATGTTAAATATTACGAATCTAAAAAAGGATGTTGAATCAGTGATTACGAATGGAGCTCTCACACATGAGCAGGCTATGATAAACTTATCCGCAATTCCTTTAAACTATGTGGAGTTTTTTGAAACCACAAAAGAGTTTCGCGAGCTTTACGAGGCAGGATGTCTGTGTACTATGACAGAAGGAAATGTTACGTATCAACCCAGATATGCACTTCCTGACTATGAAAAATTAATGCGGGAGGGATGTAAGTTTCTGAGGCTGGACCCTCCAAAATGTTTGTTTGATGCGATCCAGACACTGGAAATGTTTTACCGTCATATTCCGTCTGTTACGCATTATCCGGTGTATTTAGGGTCTGTTGATAAACTTTTGGAACCGTTTATGGATGACGAGCATGCATATGACCTGATCAGAAGTTTTTTGATTTTTTTAGACCGCTCGATTCCAGATTCCTATTGCCATATGAATCTGGGTCCCGAAGCTACCAGAGCGGGTGAAATGATCATCGAAATTGAAACCGAACTGAAAAATGCAATTCCATCTATTACATTGCTCTATGATTCTGATATAACGCCTGATGATTTTGCAGAAAAATGTGTGATTTGTGCGTTGAATTGTGCAAAACCAAGTTTTGCAAATCATAAGGAGTATAGTAAATTATATGATGTGCCATATGGTATTGCAAGCTGCTATAATGCACTTCCTGTTTCCGGGGGCTCCTATACTTTATCACGAATTGTTCTCAGCAGACTGTCAGAGAGGGCCAAGGATAGTGAACATTTTGTAAGTGAATTGTTGCCGCATGCAGTGAAGGTATTATGTGAATATATTGAACAAAAAATTGAGTTTTTAGTGGAAAAGAGCCATTTCTTTAAATCTAATTTTCTTGTAAAAGAAGGATTTTTAAAAGTAGAAAATTTTACAGGTATGTTTGGTGTTGTGGGAATGAATGAATGCGTCAACATACTGATGGAGAAGGAAGGGCGGTCAGATAAGTATGGTTACAGTGAATATGCAGATCAGTTGGCGGTTAATATATTGGAAAAAATGAAAGAATGTGTGAATTCTTTTAAAAGCAAATATTGTGACTGCACAGATCATCATTTTACAATGCATGCACAAGTAGGGATTGACAGTGATTATGATATCAGCCCAGGAGCAAGGATTGCAATTGGTTCTGAACTTCCGCTGCATGAACATCTTAAACATTGCGGCAGGGTGCATCCTTACTTCACGTCGGGTGTCGGGGATATCTTTCCGTTTGATGCTACAGCACAGAGAAATCCTGATGCAATCCTGGATATGATAAAAGGAGGATTCTCTCAGGGAATGAGATACTTTTCTACCTATTCATCTGACAGCGATGTGATACGAATTACCGGGTATCTGGTAAAAAAATCAGACGTTGCAAAATTGGATGCAGGAATTGCTGTTCCGCAGGCAAACGCTATGTGGGGATACTATGAGGTGAAAAACAGTAAGATTTATGAGAGAAAGGTGCGAAATTTATAATGGCTGTTGTGAATAAAATCATACATAGCAGTGTGGTGGATGGGCCGGGGAACAGGGTTGCGATATTCATTCAAGGGTGTAACTATAAATGTGTTTACTGTCATAATCCGGAAACTATAGCAAAATGTATAGGATGTGGACTCTGTATAGAACATTGCCCTGCCGGAGCATTGCGTTTGGAGAGTGGAACTGTGCAGTGGAATGAAATGCTTTGTTGTGAGTGTGATACCTGTGTCCGTGTTTGTCCGCATCTGTCATCGCCAAGAACAAAGAATTATACCGCAAGGCAGATAATGGAGGAAATAAGAGGTGATATACCTTTTATCCGGGGAATAACAACATCAGGAGGGGAGTGTTCCCTGCAGAGAGATTTTATCGTTGAGTTGTTTAAGCTGGCAAAAGAACAGGGACTTACTACATTGGCAGACAGTAATGGCAGTTATGATTATACTCAGGATGAGAAGCTTTTACAGGTTTGCGATGGTGTGATGCTGGATATAAAAGCATTTGACCCGGATGCTCATATTAAGCTGACGGGAACGGATAATAAAATGGTTTTAAAAAATGCAGTATTTTTAGCAAAACATGAAAAGCTGGAAGAAATTCGTACGGTAATCGTACCGGAGTACCTGCCAAATGAAGATACGGTGGATAGGATCACAAACTTGTTAAGACCATATTTAAAGAGACGAGATATCCGATATAAGCTTATAGCATATAGGCCGTTTGGGGTTCGTGCACCTTACAGGGAAGAACTGAGATCTCCCGATCCTTCGGAGATGCAGTACTATAAAGAGATCGCGTTAAGAAATGGGTTTCATGATATTGTAATAATCTGATATTCTCACAAAAGAAAGGAGACATACTATGATGAAAATTTGTATCGATTGCGACCCGGGAGTAGATGATTCACTGGCAATATTATTTGCGCTATCCCGGCCGGATATCGAAATTGTGGGAATAACAACAAGTGCTGGGAATGTAACTGCAAAGCAGGGAGCCGAGAATACATTAAGGATTCTAAAACTGGCAGGAATGGAGGGGAGAATACCAGTCTGCATTGGTGCGGAGAGTCCGCTGGAAGGGAAATGCGGAGAATTCCCGGATTTCATACATGGAAGAAATGGGATTGGAAATGTTGAGTTACCTGAAGCAGAGCAGAAGCCAATAGAAATGGATGTTTGTGATTTCCTGTATCAAAAGGCATGCGAATATGATGGGGAAATGATATTAATTACATTGGGACGTATGACAAATATTGCCATGGTATTGTCAAAATATCCGGACTTTTATAAAAAAATCAAGCGGGTTGTTTCTATGGGGGGAACCCTGCATGCACCAGGAAATGTGTCACCGGTAGTGGAAGCAAATATAGGAGGGGATCCGGAGGCAGCAGATATTGTAGTACAGACTCCATGGAACTTAACAATGGTCGGCTTGGATGTCACTTTAAAGACAATTCTGAGAAAGACAGATTTCGATCAGGCACTTGTGAGCTGCAGAAAAGAATGCAAAGAGCTGCTGTCTTTCTTACAACAGGAAATGAAGTGGTATATGCAGGGCGCTCACCGACAAAATTGGATGCGGGAGTGCTGCCCGCTTCATGATCCATTGGCAATGGTTGTTGCGGTGGACCCCGCCCTTGTTAGCACACAAAAACGAATTACGAGGATTGAGTGTGAGGGAAAGTATTGTCGAGGTATGGTTGTGACAGATTTAAGAGAGCAGCCGATAACAGGGAGATATGTTGAACATTGCATAAATGTAGATTCAGAAAAAGTACTTAATACATTATTTGCAGCTTTTCAGTAAATCTTAGGAAATGAGGCGTGATACAGTAAAGGAGAAAGTATATGAAAAAGGTAGTATCGTTTTTATTAACACTTATTATGGTATTTGGTCTAATGGGATGTTCGGGTTCGGATAAAGAGCAGAAAAAAGAGGACACAAATGCATCGGGAAGTAAGAATACGAATCTAAAGGTCGCTGTCATATTGGGAATAGGAGGTCTTGGAGATCAATCTTATAATGATCAGGTTTATAGTGGACTAGAGCGTGCGAAAGAAGAATTAGGAGTAGATTTTGACTATGCAGAGCCCAAAGAAGTTACAGATTTTGAAACGATTCTTAGAGATATGAGTAATTCTGGTGAGTATGCAGTCATTATTGGAATTGCTTTCGATCAATTGGATGCTTTTACAATGGTTGTACCAGACTATCCTGATCAGCAGTACGCACTCATTGATGCGACTCTTCTTGAAGAAAATGTGGCAAGCTATGCAAGCAAGGAGCAGGAGGGCGCATTTCTTGTAGGTGCGCTTGCAGCTTATATGAAACAGGATGCGGCGTCCTATAATTTGGAGGATAATCACAAGTATGGGTTTATCGGCGCAATGGAGTCAGAAACAATTGACCGGTTTGCCGCAGGCTATCAAGCCGGCGTTAAATATGTAGATTCAGATGCCGATGTGGCCATACAATATGTAGGCGGAGATAATCCTTTTGGGGATACTACAACAGCTAAGGAAATTGCAGGCAGCCAGTATGCGAAAGGATATGATATTATTTTCCATGCTGCGGGAGGATCAGGTCTTGGAGTGTTTGCAGCTGCAAAAGAGTCTGATTTTATTGCAATCGGTGTTAATTCAAATCAAAATACAGTAGATCCAGATCATATAGTTGCAAGTATGCTTAAGCGAGTAGACAATGCAGCATATGACATTGTAGAATCTACAGTGAATGGCAATCTAAAAGTTGGTGAAGAGACTGTACTGGGGCTGTCTGATGAAGGAATTGGTTATACTTTAGAGGGGAGCAATATAAAGGTTCCGGATGAAATTGTAGAGCAGTTAGAAACAATTAAATCGCAGATTATTAGTGGGGATATCGAAGTACCATCAGAGTTGTAAAAATAAGAAAAGAAGATGTTTTGTATCGGGGAACATCTTCTTTTTTATAAGAGAATAGTTGAGGTGACAACGGTGTTAGCTGTAGAAATGAGAAATATTACAAAACGTTTTGGGAGTTTCACTGCAAACGACCAGATCAACTTTTTGGTAGAAAAAGGGGAGATACACTGTCTGCTTGGAGAAAACGGTGCGGGGAAAACAACTCTCATGAATATACTGTTTGGTTTATATAAGGCAGATAAAGGATCTCTGAAAATAAATGGAAAAGATATTGTAAAGCATTCGGCAAAGAAGGCATTCGAATGTGGACTTGGCATGGTGCATCAGCATTTCATGCTCGTAGATGCACTGACAGTGTGGGAAAATGTAGTGGTAGGGAATGAACCGGGCAGATTTGCGATTGACAGAAAGACAAGCATTCAGCAGGTACAGCAAATTTCAGATTGTTATAATTTTGGACTAAATGTAGAAGATAAAGTCTCAGATTTGTCTATCGGTATGAAACAGCGTGTTGAAATATTGAAAACACTTTATCGAGGGGCAGAAATTATTATTTTAGATGAACCGACTGCTGTGCTTACACCACAGGAGGTGGAACAGCTGCTGGACATTTTTCGGGACATAAAAAGACAGGGAAAGACCATTATATTTATTACACACAAATTAAATGAAACAAAAGCAGTCTCGGACTCTGTTACAGTTTTGCGAGGGGGCAAGTCAGTATATAGTGCTGCCACAAAAGAGGTGACTATAAAGGCTCTTGCGAACAGAATGGTCGGACATGAGGTGACTTTTAACCTGAAACGGCTTCCGAATGATATTGGGGAGGCAGTCGTTTCTATCAATCAAGTACGTATTTTAGAAAATGCTCAGGAGACAGTATCTTTTGATATTCATGCGGGAGAGATTTTGGGAATTGCTGGTGTAGAGGGAAATGGCCAGATGCAGCTAGAAGAAATTTTGATGGGATTTCAAAAATGTAAAGAGGGATCCATAGTAATCAAAGGGGAGGACGTAACAAAATGGTCCACTAGAAAACGCTTAGAGAAGGGGATCAGTTATATCCCATCGGAAAGGCATCAAAGGGCTATATTATCTAATTTTTCAATTTTAGACAATTATTTATTAGGAAATCAATTTAATAAAAAGTTTGTAAAAAAGGAACTAATTAATTATACATACTTAAATAAGATGGCCTCAGCATCAATGAAAAAATATGATGTGCGTGCTGTAGACGAAAAACAGGCCGTTGGTTCTTTATCAGGCGGAAATCAACAGAAAATGGTCCTAAGCCGTGAAGTGGAAAAAAATTCAGATTTTGTGCTTGTTTGCCAACCGGTACGTGGACTGGACATAGGTGCTATTCATTATATTCATGAAATATTATTAGAATTAAGAAAACAAGGAAAAGCTATTTTATTAATTTCTGCAGAGCTGACAGATATTTTTCAGCTCAGTGATAGAATAGCAGTATTATACAAAGGTGAAGTGATGGCTCTGAAAAAAAATGAAGAATTTACAAAAGAGGCCATAGGTCTTTTGATGGCTGGACAGAAAGGCGGGAAATAAATGGGGGTGAAGGGGAAAAGAACAAGTTATATAATGCTGCCTGAACTGCAAAATTTATTGCTGTCAGCTATTGCAATTATTTTATCATTATTCATAACTGCTGTTATTATGTTAGCTTCTGGGTATCACCCGTTTGAGGCTTTTCGGGCATTACTTGATGGCGCTTTTGGCTCCAGAAATTCGATGGCTACAACGTTGGGCAAAACCATACCGTTAGTGTTTGTAGGATTGGCATGTGCATATTCCAATAGGGGGGGACTGTTTAATATTGGCTGTGAAGGACAGCTGTATATTGGAGGACTTGCGGCAACAGTCACAGCATTGCAAATGCAGGGAATGCCCAGGGCTCTGGTATTAGCAGCAGCTTTTGTTACGGGGATGTTAGCAGGCGGGCTTGCTGGCGGGGTGACTGGATTCTTAAAAGCAAAATTGAATATCAATGAGGTCTTGGTAGCCATTATGCTGAATTATATTTTAAAGTTTTTTGCCAGTTATTGTGTGCATGGCCCTATACAGGATCCAAAGTCCAGCGTTGCACAGACTGCTGCGATTGGGGATAAATATATGCTTACAAAATTAGTGCCTAAGTCCCAATTAACTACTGCATTTTTGATCGGAATCCTATTGGCTGTCTTATTATATCTCTTTTTTAGTAAAACAAGGGCGGGTTTCAATATCAGGGCAGTTGGAGAGAATGGTACAGCAGCCCAGGCATCTGGCATTGGAATGATAAAGACAGTGATCATGACAATGGCCGTGAGTGGCGCGTTGGCTGCACTGACAGGTATTACAGAAGTATTTGGAAAAACAGGGAAATTTGTGGATGGCTTTTCTCCGGGTTATGGCTTCACTGGTATTGCAGTAGCAGTGTTAGGAAGAAATCATCCTGTAGGAGTTCTATTGAGCGCACTATTGTTTGGGATCATGGAGTCCGGGGCAATGAAAATGAGCTACATAGCAGGGGTATCTACCAGTATGATCAAGGTAATGCAAGGGCTGGTGATCCTGTTTGTAGCAACGCCTGAACTTGTTTCTTTCATAAAGGGAAAGGGGGCAAAATAGGTGGATAATTTGGAACATCTCATTTCTATGAATATGCTGTTAGTGACGTTGAGAATGGCAATTCCGCTTATTCTGGCTTCCATAGGAAGTGTAATCTGTGAACGCAGCGGGATCATAAATCTTGGTATTGAAGGTATGATGCTGGCTGGTGCGTTAGGTGCGGTAATCGGAACTTCTGTATTTCAATCACCCTGGATGGGGACCTTAGCTGCTATCATGATGGGGGGAGTGTTTGGCCTGATCCATGCGGTTTTTTGTATCCGATACCATACAAATCAAGCCGTAAGTGGTGTGGGGATTAATATTTTTGCTTCTGGATTGACAATTGTTCTATGCAAAGCAATTTGGGACAAAGAAGGATTGAGTGGAGAAGTTGCGCAGATTCCAACTGTGACGGTTCCTTTTTTACATAAGATTCCAGTGATCGGTCCACTATTTAAAGAACAGTCCCCGTATTTGTATATCACTATATTGATCGTAGCCATTTCGTGGTATGTGATGTATCGTACAAAAGTGGGCCTGCGCCTTCGTACAATAGGAGATCATCCGAAAGCGGCGTCTACTGCAGGAGTGGACGTTACGAAATATCGGTATATTGCAGTTATAGTATGCGGAATGTTATGCGGTCTATCCGGTTCCTATTTGTCTATCGTGCAAAGCAATCTTTTTGTAAAAGAGATGGTTGCGGGAAGAGGATACATTGCCCTTGCAGCAACGATTTTTGGAGGCTGGAATCCACTGGGATCTTTTTGGGCAAGTCTGTTGTTTGCATTCTCACAAGCACTTAGAATTACGCTTGATCTGGATATACCGGAACAATTTCTACAAATGTTTCCATACCTGCTGACAATGCTTGTACTGATCCTTGCAGGTGGAAAAGCGAAGGGGCCACAGGCTTCTGGTGACATCAAAGACTAGAGGGTGAGGAATATGGAAAAGGAAAGTATTCTTATTAAAAATATAAAATATCTTGTTACATGCGATGAGAATGACCAGGTATATTCTCATGTGAATATGTATATAGAAAAAGGAAAAATTTCTTATATTGGTTCAGAGGGCAGAAAGGCAAAAACAATAATTGATGGAACAAACTTTGTGGTTTATCCGGGGCTGATCAATACACATCATCATTTGTATCAGATATTTAGCCGTAATCTTCCGGAGGTTCAGCGCATGGAGTTGTTTCCGTGGCTGCGATATTTATACGGAATATGGAAAAATATAGATGAAAAAATAGTATATTATGCCACACTAGTTGGGGCTGGTGAACTGATGAAAAATGGCTGCACGACTTGCTTTGATCATCATTATGTATTTCCGGAAAATGGGGGACATCTGATTGAAAGTCAATTTGAGGCGGCAAATAAGCTGGGAATTCGATTTCATGCATCAAGGGGAAGTATGGATCTCAGTCAAAAGGACGGTGGACTTCCACCGGACGCGGTTGTGCAGACAACCTCAGAAATTATGAAGGATTCTCAGAAACTAATTGAGCGGTATCATGACATTTCAGAAGGGTCTATGCGTCAGATTGCGTTAGCGCCCTGTTCTCCGTTCAGCGTTTCAGAAGATCTAATGAAAGAGTCTCAGCAGCTTGCAAGAGACTTTGGCGTGCGCCTTCATACACATTTGGCAGAAACACAGGAAGAAGAATGTTATATGCTGGAAAAAATGGGGATGAGACCATTAGAGTATATGGAAAAACTGAATTGGCTGGGACCAGATGTATGGTTTGCACATGGAATTCATTTTAATGACAGGGAACTGGAATTGTTAAAATCAACAGATACCGGGATTGCACATTGTCCGATTTCAAATATGAAATTATCATCAGGAGTTGCCCGGATTCCTGAGATGCTCCGTATTGGAGTCCGAGTTGGCCTTGCGGTTGACGGCAGTGCCAGTAATGATGGATCTAACCTCTTAGAGGAAATGAGGGCAGCATATCTGCTGCATAGACTGCAGGCAAGCTCTGATGCACCAGATGGATATGAGATTCTGAAAATGGCAACTAGAGGTGGCGCAGAGATTCTTGGTCGTAAAGATATCGGGAGTCTTGAAATTGGAAAGCAGGCAGACTGTTTTATGATCGACACACGGAAATTGGAGTTAGTTGGAGCGATGGAAGATGCGAAATCCATGCTTGCTACAGTAGGGTATAAACAGCCGGTCGATTATACAATTGTAGCAGGTAAAATAACTGTAAGCGAGGGAAAGCTGACTGCTTTGGAAGAAGGCCGGTTAATTGAGGAGGCAAATCAAGTTTCGAAAAATTATTTGTGTAATTAACATATTTTTTACAGCGGAACTCATGTGGAAATGTATGGCTGTGCGGGGAATGATGCAAATTAAAAAAAAGGAGGTAAATGAAAGTGCTTCATTTCCTCCTCTTTTTCTGTTATATATTCTATACAGCTTTTATATTGGCCTGAACAGATGGCGTGGGATTCCGTCTACAACGATCGGGGAGACATCGCCCTGTATGAGCGGACGCACGTAGTTGAGGAATTCCTGGGTTACGTAGGTGCCCTCTTTGTTTACCCAGTTTCTCGGGACGAGCTTTTCATCGTTTGCTATTTTGTGTACGTCCTTGACCTCTGTGCCGCTCTGATATGGGTCATCGGAGAGGCGCTGCAGGACGACCATTTTGCCGGAGTCGCCTTCATCTGCAGCTTTTACCGCCGCACCGCCTACCTGATACGCTTCCAGGATGTCCACGCGGGAGGCACAGTGGGATGCGGAACGCTGCAGGCTGCTCAGTTCTATTGTACGGGTCTTGCAGCCGACCTCACCTGCGATATAGCTGGCAAGATAGTTGGCTGTACCGGAGAGCTGTTTGTGGCCGAATGCATCTACAAAATCAATGCTCTGTCCCAGCTCGCACACATAACGGTTGTCCTTGAGCCGGATACCTTCGGAAACGGCAATGACAACAGAGGGTTTCTTGGCGAGCAGTTCACGGACCTTGGCGCCGAATGTCTCAATGTCAAAAGGCAGCTCCGGGAGATAGATCAGATCCGGACCTGCGCAGTCCTCGCCTTTTGCAAGCGCAGAAGCGCCTGTCAGCCAGCCGGCGTTGCGTCCCATGATCTCTACGATAGATACGAGTCCCTTTTCATATTCCAGGCAGAAGCTGTCGCGGATGATTTCTTTCACGGATGTGCCGATATATTTGGCGGCGCTTCCATAGCCCGGGGTGTGGTCGGTGAGCGCCAGGTCATTATCAATCGTTTTGGGGCAGCCCACAAAGCGGGTGGGATGTCCTGTGACAATGGCGTAGTCGGATAACTTTTTAATAGTATCCATGGAATCATTTCCGCCGATGTAGATGAAAGCTTCGATTTCGAGTTTATCCAGAATCTGAAAAATCTTGTCGTACACTTCCATGTTTTCGTGAATCTCCGGGAGTTTATAACGGCAGGAACCGAGAAAGGCTGCGGGAGTTCTCTTGAGTAATTCCGCATCCAGTTCTGTTTGAATAAAATCCGCCATATCTATATATCTTTCCTGCAGCAGGCCTTGAATCCCGTGCAGCATTCCGAATACTTTTTTGGCTCCGCGGTCCTTGGCCGTGCGGTATACTCCTGCGAGGCTAGAATTAATTGCTGCTGTTGGTCCGCCGGACTGGCCGACGATTACATTTCCTTTCATGTCTGTTACCTCCGTCTCTCGATTATAGTAGTTTTCGTTTCCTGATAAAGAAAACGATTTATATCCATTTTAGTGCATAATGACTAATTTGTAAACGAAAAAATATAATAAGTTGTGGAAATGTGCAAAATAATGTAACGGTTCAGACAGGTCTGCGCATTTACTGCGCAGACCGTACGAAAACATGGTGGTCGCAGGCATCCAGCTCTTCGACGCAGGCGAATTTCAATGTGCTGGATGCGTAACTGTTCAGATTTGTCTGAACTGTTCAAATAATTATGAAGATTAGGACTGCGGATTGTGGAATGTCCGGATTTATCAAGTCATTCTATGTACAGAATGCCCTGAAAATGCTATAATATTGGACAAAGTGAGAAAAGTCCGCATAAAAAGGACTTATATTTAGGAGGATAACAAATGCATCAGTATGACTATCTGGTAGTGGGGGCAGGTCTGTACGGCGCTGTGATGGCCCACGAACTGAATAAAAGCGGAAAGAAGTGCCTTGTGATTGACAGACGTGACCACATAGCAGGAAATATTTACTGCGAAGACATAGAAGGGATTCACGTACACAAATATGGAGCACATATTTTCCACACATCCAATAAAAAAGTGTGGGAATATATGAACCAGTTTGCGGAATTTAATCATTATATTAACTCTCCCATTGCAGTTTACAAAGATGAGCTGTACAACCTGCCTTTTAACATGAACACATTCAGCAAGATGTGGGGGATCCGGACTCCGCAGGAAGCGAAAGACATGATCGCAAAGCAGGTTGCGGAGACAAATATTACAGAACCCCGGAATCTGGAGGAGCAGGCCTTGTCTCTGGGCGGGCGCGATGTCTATGAGAAGCTGATCAAGGGATATACGGAAAAGCAGTGGGGGAGAGACTGCCGGGATCTTCCGGCATTTATTATCAAAAGACTGCCGTTTCGATACACCTATGATAATAATTATTTCAACGACAGGTACCAGGGGATTCCGATGGGGGGCTATACGGCAGTTGTTGAGAAGATGCTGGAAGGAATTGAAGTCAGGACAGGCACAGACTTTTTTACTTTTAGAAAAGAAAACCCGGATATTGCTAAGACCATTATTTTTACCGGTATGATAGATGAATATTTTGAGTACAGACTCGGGGCGCTGGAATACCGTTCTGTGCGTTTTGAGACAGAGGTGCTGGACTGTGACAACTACCAGGGCAATGCGGTGGTGAATTATACAGAGCGGGAAGTTCCCTATACCAGAATCATAGAACACAAGCATTTTGAATTCGGCAAACAGGAAAAGACTGTGATCTCCAGAGAGTACTCCTCAGAATGGTCTGTAGGAATGGATCCTTATTATCCGGTTAATGACGAAAAGAATAACAGTCTGTTTGAACAGTACAAAGAGCTGGCGGCCCGGGAGAAGAATGTGATATTCGGAGGGCGGCTTGGAGATTACAAGTATTATGACATGGACAAGGTTGTGGAAGCGGCCTTAAACAGACTAGAAGAAATGTAAGGGCAGGCGGATAAGATGAATGATAAGAAGACAAGCCTGTGGCAGCAGATTACCAGATTTGCGGTGGTCGGGGGAAGCGCGTTTCTCATCGATTACGGGATTATGATTTTATTGACGGAACTGTGCGGGATTAATTATCTGATTTCCAGTGCGGTATCGTTTACGATCTCTGTGATCTACAATTATCTGCTGAGTGTCCACTGGGTATTCAATGTCACAGGAAACAGAAGCCAAAAGCAGGATTTTGTGGTATTTATCATCCTGAGTATAGTCGGGCTGGGGATAAATCAGTTAATCATGTGGATCTGTGTTGATAAACTGGGGATATTCTATATGATTTCCAAGATCGGCGCAACTGCTATTGTAATGGTATATAATTTTATCACCAGAAAGATATTTCTGGAGAACGGAAAAGAAGAGTAGAGGGTAAAAATGCAGGCACAATAGTGCTTGCATTTTTTGTGCAGATCAAGTAAGATACTAGTATTCTGATAGGTCTGATTTTACATTTCAAAGTTTGTTTCACCATCGGTTCTGATAAGTATCTCAATCAAGAAAAAGCTGCAGAAAGGAGTATGATTGATTAAAGAAAGAAAATATGAGGTTATCAAGTTTGTAGAGCATAACGGAAAATGCCGCATTGTCATGGACTGCATTCCTGGCAGGCTGTTGGTATATAGGATGCAGGATACAGACGGGCCTGCAAAGGATGAGGTATTCAGATGGTTTGGAATGCTGGCAGGGGAACTGGAAAAGTACCACAGAAGCAAAAGGGATCAGTGCTACCGGTATCTGAATCCATACAGCGTCCTTGTAACAGCTGAAAATAAAATTTTTCTGCTGGACCTGAGTGCGGAAAGCAATGGATTTGTCCTGCAGAATATGCAGAAGCCGGCTATGCGTGAGCATTTTGTAAAACCGGTCATCCATATCAAAGAGAATACCAGGCTTTCTATGGATCTGTATAGTCTGGGAAAAACCATGCAGTTTATACTGGCCCGCGCAGAGCCGGTGATCACTCTTTCAAGAAGGGAAGAATACCTTCTGTCTGGAATCATTGAAAAATGTCTCGGCGAAAACCCGAAGAAAAAATATGTTAATCTGAAAGAAGTTCTGAAAGAATTACCCAAAGTGAGCAGTAAAAAATATGAGATACAAAAAAAGCAGAAAAAAAGTGTGCTTATTATAGCAGCCATTGTAGTGCTTTTGACGGCAGTATGGGCTGGCAAAGCGCTTGCATGTAAAGATACTGTGGAAGAATCCGGAAGGGAGGCTATAGAAGAGCCGATATATAGGTAAGGGGGAAAGTGGTGGTAAAACAGATATATCAGAAAAGTCTCCTTAAAAAGGGAGGATGCCGGGTAGTCGCTTTTGCGGCTCCCGGCATGTATTATGAAAAAGTTTATTCAAATAGTATTGCACCTGTTATCGAATGTCAGTATCAAATGTTTTGTTCTTCATTTGATATATTTAGTATATTCAAAAGAAATGAAGAAAGCATGAGTAGAAAATGAAAGTTTTTTTAATGATAAATGAACAAACTATGAACAAACAGAAGGGGCAGTTGTGATTCTGCCCCGGTCTTAGTTCTATTAGGAATTTTTACGGCCAGATTGCTCTTGCCTTTTTCGCATCTACTACACGTTTTACTGCAATCAGGTAAGCGCCTGTGCGAAGCGTTGTATGCTGCTGTTCTGCGATATTCCATACGGCTTCAAATGCGGGATCCATAATGTTTTTCAGCTTCTCGTTAACCGTTTCTTCTGTCCAGCTTACGGACTGGATATTCTGTACCCATTCAAAGTAAGAAACTACAACACCGCCGGCGTTTGCGAGGATATCCGGAACAATGACAATCCCTTTGGCATTCAATGTTTCGTCTGCTTCCGCGGCGATTGGCCCGTTGGCCGCCTCTACGATGATGTTTGCTTTGATCCGGTCTGCATTAGAGGCGTTGATCTGGTTCTCCAGTGCAGCCGGTATCAGAACTTTGACATCCAGTTCAAGCAGTTCTTCGTTGGTAATGCGGCTCATTCCTTCTTCATTGTAATCTTTCAGCAGATTTCTGCGGTCTTTGGACAGGTACTCGAGGATAGCCGGGACATTCAGGCCGTCCTCCTTGTAGATTCCGCCGGATACGTCGCTGACAGCCACTATTTTCATGCCTTCCTTGTAAAGTAGTTTTGCGGTTATGCTTCCCACATTCCCCATTCCCTGGATCGCCGCGGTGGCTCCGTTTGGATCCTGGCCCAGCTTTTTGAGAATGTTTTTGGTGGTGAACATTACGCCGCGCCCTGTCGCCTCGTTACGCCCAAGCGCACCGCCGAGCTCGATTGGCTTTCCGGTGACAACGCCGTGTACACAGTGTCCCTTTAACATGCTGTAGGTGTCCATCATCCAGCCCATAACGGCTGCGTTAGTTCCTACATCCGGAGCAGGAATGTCCTGTTCCGGTCCGATCAGCGGGGCGATAGCGGCGGTAAATCTTCTCGTGATGGCACGGATTTCATTTTCGGATAACTTGTTCGGGTCACAGACAACTCCGCCCTTTCCGCCGCCGTATGGGATATTGACAACAGCACATTTGAAAGTCATCCAGGCTGCCAGTGCTTTTACTTCATCCAGGTTTACGGCCGGATGAAAACGGATTCCGCCTTTGGCAGGTCCTCTGGAAGTAGAGTGCTGGATGCGGTAGCCCTCAAAAACATGGGTGGTTCCGTCATCCATCCGTACCGGAATGGCTACCTTTAACTCCCTTTCGGGATATTTGATTGCTTCGATGTCGCTGTCTGAATATCCCAGAATGTCGGCCGCTTCTTTTACTACTTTTAATACGTTGTCATAAGGATTATACTGTCCCATAATGATTCTCCTTTTCATGAACTAAAATTTAATCTGGTTTCATTATTTTTTCGATTACGGCAATCTTTACGCAGATGGTGAAGATGTCCATTGCTTTTTCCAGCTCCTCAATGACAGGATAGGTTGGGGCAATACGGATGTTGCTGTCCTTCGGATCCTTTCCGTACGGATATGTGGCCCCTGCTCCTGTCAGTGTAACGCCTGCAGCCCTGGCCAGTTCTACCGTGCGTTTGGCACAGCCCGGGAGTGTATCCAAGGATACAAAGTACCCTCCTTTTGGCGTGCTCCAGGATGCAAGGCCGGTTCCTGACAGGTTCTGATCCAGCTTATCCAGCACCATATCAAATTTAGGCCTTAATTCTTCCGCCAGCTTTTTCATATGGATTTTAATATTTTCGGGTGTTTTGAAAAAACGGACATGCCGCAGCTGGTTTAGTTTATCATGTCCGATGGTCTGTGCCGACATATGCTCTTTTAG
The DNA here is from genome assembly GCF_009680135.1 of Eubacterium sp. BIOML-A2. Taxonomy (NCBI): domain Bacteria; kingdom Bacillati; phylum Bacillota; class Clostridia; order Eubacteriales; family Eubacteriaceae; genus Eubacterium; species Eubacterium sp. BIOML-A2. Next base: position 5,176 of record NZ_WKZK01000014.1, on the reverse strand, counting down.
TTCTTTTATGTTTTCCGGGCCGGAAGCGATTAGTGAGATTCCTGCGCCGGGGAAGCTGATTTTGGAGGTGGAGAAGAAATAGTACGCTCTTTCCGGGTGTCCGGCATCCTTACAAGCTTTTAATATATCTTTCAAGGGGACTTCTTCATAAATATGATGTATGCCATAAGCGTTGTCCCAGAAAATCCGGAAGTCATCTGCTGCAGTTTCCATAGAAGCAAGCTGATCTACAACGTGATCGCTGTAGCAAACGCCCTGTGGATTCGAGTGGAGCGGCACACACCAGATTCCTTTGATGGAGGCATCTTTGCGTACCAGATCCATCACAATGTCCATGTCCGGCCCGTCTTCTTTCAACGGTACGGATATCATCTCGATATCTAGCTCCTCACAGATCTTGAAGTGGCGGTCATAACCGGGAACCGGGCAGAGAAATTTCACCGGAGTGCCATTATATTTCTGCCAGACCCAGGGTTTGCAGCCGCCGGTTCCGAACAGACACAGGAAGCTGAGTGTATCAAACATCAGGTTGAGGCTGGCATTTCCACCGATTATCATCTGATCAGGGTTCAGGCCAAGCAGCTCTCCAAAGAGCTGTCTGCACTCAGGAATCCCTTCTAAGATACCGTAATTTCTGGCATCGGTACCGTCGGCCAGGGTATAGTTTTCCATTTTGTTAAGCAGTTCATTGCTCAGGTCCAGCTGGGCGGCTGCAGGCTTGCCTCTCGCCATGTTCAGATTCAGGTTCTGCGCCCGGGCTTCCTGATACTGAATCTGCAGGTCCTTCAGTAAAGCGTTCAGGTCTTCGCTTGAATAGTCTGTGATTGCTTTCATTAATGTCCTCCTTGTGCGGTGTTTCTTTTCTTGATTTTATTATAGAAATAGCATAGAATAAAAACAAATATTTATATTTATATAGTTAATATAACTAAATGCTTATGAGGATGGGGGAATGGTATGTTCAGCGGAATGAACTATGTGTATGAAGTATATAAAGAAAGAAGCTTTTCAAAGGCTGCGGAGAACCTGTATATATCCCAGCCGGCACTCAGCGCCATGATTAAAAAGGTGGAAAACAAAGTGGGAATGCCTCTTTTTGACAGGAGCACCAACCCGATCCAGCTGACAGACTGCGGGAAACGGTACATAAAAACGGCTGAAAAAATCATGGATCTGGAAGATGAGTTCGCCTACTATGTGGGAAATCTGCACGAACTCAAGACCGGGCATCTTTCTGTGGGAGGTACATACCTATTCTCCTCATTTATATTTCCACCTATTATCTCCAGATTCCGTGATACTTATCCCAATGTAAAGGTAAGCCTTTTCGAGGGGCACACGCCGCTTCTGGAGCAGAAGCTTTTTGCAGGGGAACTGGATATTATTATTGATAACTATCTGTTGGATGAATCTATTTATGAAAAGAAAATCTTCATGGAAGAGCACCTGCTGCTGGCGGTCCCGGCTTCTTTTGACAGTAATAAAAGGGCGACAAAATACCGGCTGAGCGTGGATGATGTGAGGGGAAATGTCCATCTGCAGCCGCAGTTTCCCGGCGTTCCGCTGAAAAAATTCAAGGATGATCCCTTTATCGTACTGCGGGCCCACAATGATACAAGAGAGCGGGTGGAGGCTATCTGCCGGAGGGCGGGAGTGCAGCTGAACTATTCCTTAAAGCTGAACCAGCTTCTGACCACCTACCATCTGACGGAATTTGGAATGGGCGCCTCTTTTGTCAGCGATACGGTTGTAAAGAGCCTGCCGCCGGACGCGGACATCATCTATTATAAAATAGATGATCCGGAAGCAGTCCGGGAGGTCTATCTGTATTACCGCAAGAATAAATATCTGACAAGATGCATGACTGAATTCATGAAAATGGCGCTGCCGGGGATAAAGATCGGGGCGGAGCAGGCTGCAGAATAATTATAACCATTTGCTTATACCTGCTATAATCTGAAATGATTTGCTATTTTGCCCGGTATAATTTACACTTAGTTTAAGACAAGAATTGATGTGCCGGTAAACAAGGAAGCACAGAGCATCGCGGAAAGGGGGAGTTCTTATATGAATATATGGAAAGAACTGCTTGGCAGGGAAGAGATGACAGAGGAAGAGAAGAAAACGGTATGCAACAGCCTTATGACAAAGGAAGCGCGGATGGAACGGCTGATATTAAAACATTTTTCTACAGAGGATTTCAGAAAGGTGTGGGAGCGCAGAATCGGAGAGGGGCTGATCGGAGGGAAGGCATGCGGGCTTTTAGTGGCACGGAAGCTGATCAAAGTGCGTCTGCCCGAATTCAAAGACTACATAGAACCGCACAATTCTTTTTTTATAGGTTCGGATGTGTTCTGCAAGTATCTGGAACTGAATGACTGCATGGAACTCCGGGAAAAGCACCGTCGGGAGAAAGAACATTTTCAGGAGGCTGAGGAGCTGAAAAAAAGGCTGTTAAACGGTGTATTTCCGGAAGCAATACGGGAAGAACTGAAGAAAGTCCTGCAGCATTACGGAACTACACCGATCATTGTGCGTTCCAGCAGTTTTTTGGAGGACGGCTATGGGAATGCCTTTTCCGGAAAATATGAATCTATTTTCTGCATGAATCAGGGCTGCGAAGAGGCGCGTCTTGAGGAACTGGAGAATGCGGTGCGCCAGGTGTATGCCAGCACAATGAATCCGTCCGCGATTGAATATAGAAGAAAGCGGAAGCTGCTCGATGTGGATGAGCAGATGGCCCTCCTGGTTCAGAAGGTAGAAGGAGAAAGGTATGGCGATCTGTATTTTCCGGTGGCTGCGGGGATGGGATGTTCCTACAACCCTTATAAATGGATGGAACATATGAATCCGGATGCGGGAATGCTGCGCATTGTGATGGGGCTTGGAACCAGAGCGGTGGAGAGGACGCCGGGGGATTACCCTCGTCTTGTGGGCATGGACCGGGCGCAGGCGAATATCCGGACAACGATTGCAGACCGGCACAAGTTTTCCCAGCGCCAGGTAGATGTACTGGATCTCTCCGGGGAGGGACTGTGTACGAAAATGCTGGAAGCGGTCATTCCCAGTCTGACAGACTGGCAGAAGAAGCTGGTCTTAAGCAGGGACAGCGATGCGGAATATATATTGTCCCAGAGGCGGCAGTTCAGAAAGGTATACTTTGCAGACTGCCAGGGTCTGGTTGAGAATAATGATTTTATAAAGATGATGAGGAAGATTCTGAAGATGCTGGAGACAGAATATGAGAGGCCGGTGGATGTGGAATTTGCCGTCAGAAGTCCCGGGGAGGGGGTCTGGAAGGTGAATCTTCTACAGTGCCGTCCGCTGCAGGTTGCTGCGTCCGAGCAGGTTGAGATACCGGAAGGGCTTGATGATGAACTATTATTTGATGTGCGCCGGACTTCTATGAGGCGCTCGAAGAAAGAGGCGCTGGACTGCATTGTCTGGGTGGATCCGCAGGCATATTATGAGTATCCTTATACGAAAAAGCCCGATGTGGGAAGAATGATCAGCGGCATTAACCAGCATTACGAGGAGGAAGATAAAAAGCTTATGCTTCTTGTGCCTGGCCGGATCGGAACCTCATCCCCGGAACTGGGTGTGCCGGTTGTCTATGCAGATATCAGCCAGTTCATTGCCATATGCGAAGTGGCATACAGTAAGGCGGGCTACCGGCCGGAGCTTTCCTATGGAAGCCATATGTTCCAGGACCTAGTGGAGGCGGACGTTTATTATGGGGCAATTAACGAGAACAGCAAAACCAGGCTGTACCAGCCGGAATTACTGAATCATTTCCCAAATGTATTTTCTAAGCTTTGGCCAAAGGAAGAGGAGCTGTCGCATATTATAAAAGTGTATGATGTATCGGGAACCGGCACCAGCCTGCTTTTGGATGCAAAAGAAGGCAGGGCAGTCTGCCGGCTCGGTAAAAACAGCAGATAACGGCCGGAGAGGTGCGGCAGTCAACGGGAGGGCTCTCCTGCGGCGCTCCCCGGTTCCGGCCCTTCCGCTGTGTGTCTGACCGGGGAAACACCGCCCTTGAGATGATCCATGTTTTCCTGACAGACGGCGAGGAACTGCCGGCTGCTGGGGGCAAAAAAACTGTTTTTCATCCAGGCGAAGTTGAAGAGATGGAAGGATGAAAAATTATGAATATGTATCTGGCTGAGCCGCCCGGCATCGATATCATCCTGTACGACAAAACGGTAGATAAATGAGATTCCAATGTCCTCCATGATCAGTTTTTTGACAGCATTGATGGTTCCGATCTCCACATAGGAGCGGAAGGTATTGATGTCCTGGTTATGCGCATGCAGAATTTTGATCAGGTTGCGGTGGGAGTAGGTGTCATTTTCACGGAATACCAGTCGGTATTTGTTGAGTTCTTCGAACTGCACCGTTTTTCCGGCAAGGGGATGCCTGGGGGAACAGACGCAGATTGTCTCTGACTCAAAGAGCTCTGCGCTTTCATATTCGTCCGGGGGGCAGTAGATATCCGTAATGCAGAAGTGGATACGTCCGCTCTGCAGCTGTGTCAGCAGTGCATCGGCTTCGCCGAGATACATGCTGACTTTTTTATTGGGAAAGCGTTTGAGATATTCGGCTACCATGTGAGGAACCAGGGATTCCCCTGTTGTCGTAATTGTACCGATTCTGATCTCCTCCGGTTCCTTCGGATCTGCCTTAAGACGGTCCGCGATCTGCTGTGAATCAGACTGTACCGTTTGTGCAAATGCACGCAGAAGCTTTCCGTGTTCTGTGAGGTGCAGGCGGCGTTTATCATCGTAATAAAGCAGTTTGGCCTGGTAATGATTTTCAAGATGCTTGATGTGCTGGGACACCGCGGGCTGCGTAATATTCAGAACACTTGCCGTCTGTGTATAATTTCTTGTCTCGCATAGGACAAGAAAGGTTTCAAGTTTTAAATCTAACATGGTAAAAGTCCTTTCTGGGCGGTATATCAAGAAGTTCTAAAATCGTTACTGTTCTGACCACAGGGTGTAAACAGTGAGCTATAATTTGAACTTATCGGGGTATAAAATAATCTAATTTCATTTTAGTATTTTTATGTGATAAAATCAAGGTACTAACTACATAAGGATTGCGTAAATTTACCTTCGGAAATAATGGTGTAGAGTTCACCCATGATGTACTGATAAAGTATCAGACAATGACT